>CAYGTG010000771.1:0-4485 GCA_964352485.1 uncultured Nannocystaceae bacterium
GCCGGCCACGGGGTGTTCGGGACGCTTCACCTCAGATCGGCGCGGCCGGGGGCGTGGTTACGGGGCCTGTGGCCGAAGGGGGGAGGATCGTCGGGGGCACCCTTGCGCCCGCTCGCCCGGCGCTGCTACCGTCCGCTCCCGCTTCAGGGCGGAAAAGACTCGCAGATGGCCAACACCAACTCCCGCGGCACCACCCCCTCGTCGACCGTCTGTGTGATCGGACCGCAGACCGCGGTCCGTGGAGCGCTCAGCGGGCAGGAAGACCTCGTCATCGAAGGCCGCGTCGAGGGCTCGGTTTCGCTGGCCGGCCATCTGGTCGTCGCTCAATCTGGAGAGGTCGAAGCCGACCTCGAAATCGAGAGCATCGCTGTTCTCGGCCAAGTTCGTGGGGATATCGTGGCATCGCGCTCGATCACCATCGAAAAGGGCGCGCAGGTCTCCGGCAACGTCCGGGCACCCCGGGTGATCATCCACGACGGCGCGCACTTCGATGGTGCGGTCGAGATGGAAGTCGATCTGCCCGACGAACTCCGCAAGGCTGCGCGATAGCTCTCCTCCGATTCCTCTTCTCTCTCGAGTTCGCACGACCAAGAAAGCACGCGTTTCATGGCTAATACCGTCATAGGAAGCACCATCGTCATCGACGGCGAAATCACTGGCGACGAGGACCTCGTCGTCCAGGGCACCGTCAAAGGACGCGTCGCCTTGCGGCAAAACATCTTCGTCGAAGAAAGCGGGGTTCTCGAGGCCAACGTCGAGACCGCCACCATCACCATCCTCGGGACGGTGACCGGAGACGTCGTCGCCAGTGAGCGCGCCGAGCTCAAGAGCAACTGCCGCGTGGTCGGAGATATCCACGCGCCGCGCATCCTGATCGCCGACGGAGCCTCGTTCAAGGGCAACGTCGACATGGATGGCTAAGCGATGGCTCGTCAGTCTCAAAGCAGCGCCGTCGAGGCGGCTACGTTGATAGGTCCCGGTATCTTCGTCCGTGGCCGGGTCAGCGGTGAAGAAGATCTCCACATCGAAGGTCGGTTGGAGGGCAGCGTTGTTCTCACGGAGACCGTCTACGTCGCCCCGGCAGGCATCGTTGTCGCGACCGTTCAGGCGCGGGACATTGTCGTCAGCGGGGTGGTCGTGGGCAACGTGACCGCCGAGGATTCCGTCACGCTCAACGCCGGCGCCAAGCTGGTCGGGGACATCACCGCCCCACGCGTGATCGTGGCCGACGGCGCGGTCTTCGCAGGCAACGTTGCGATGGGAGGAGAGCCTCCTCCGCCTCGCAAAGAGCGCCGCCAAGCCGCACGTCGTCCGGCGCCGGCTGCTGCGACGACGAGCCCAAAAGCGGCCTCCAACGCGCCCGCGAAGACGCCTCCCAAGGCGCCCAAGAAGGCGCCGAAGAAAGCCGCCGCCAAGCGGGCCCCGAAGGCGCCTGCCCGGGTTGCTGCGATCCCGACGCCGCGCACCGCCGCGCGTCGCGACGACGACGACACGATCGTCGTCAAGCACGCCGAGGTCGAGAACCCGCGGAAGGGTTCGGCCCGAAGGACCACCACCAAGAAGACCACCAAGGCGCCTCGTGCCCGCGTGCCCAAGCCCGGAAAACGACGCGTCGGCCGCCGCTAGACCGGTTGGGTCTGGCTTCAATAGATACGCGCGTTGTTCGTCGCTCCCGATTCCACGGCAGTCCTGGATGAGGAAGAACGGGCAGCGCGTGTTCGTACTTGGCGCAAGTTGCGCCTGAGCGTAGGATGTCGCCTCGGCCCGGCCGCGGAACCCCTACCGCAGTCCCCGAGGAGGAAGCCCCATGCGCAAGATCATCGTGTCCACGCTCTTCACGGCACTCATTTTGACGAGTGCTTGCAAGAAGCCCGATCCCAACAAGTTTGAGACCCACGTCGAGCTCATCAAGAACGCCGACACCCGTTCTCAGGGCTTTACGGGCCTCGAGAAACTCACCGCGACCGTTCTAGACGCCCAGGACAATGACGACCTGATCGACGACTTCGCCGTCAAGGTCATCCCGGCCTTCGAAGAGATCTACGTCGACGCCGAGGAGCAGCAGGAGAAGATGCTCGACCTGCTCCGCAAGGTCGGTCGTCCCGAAGCTGCACCGGTGTGGAACATGGCCCTCGAGCTCGACGGCAGTGCCGGCGCACGCACGAAGGTCATGACGGCGCTGGACGGCATCAAGAAAGCGAAGGCCGACGGATCGGTCGAGAAGATCGTGGCGCTGTTCGAGGAGATCATCGCGAAGCCGTCGCTCGACGACTCGAAGACCGACTCCGGCAAGGTCCGCTTGATGATGGCCGAGACCCTCGGTGCCCTTGGCGACAAGCGAGCGGTGCCGGTGCTGATCAAGGCCATGGAGCAGACGACGGAGCTGCAGCCGGTCGCCGTGCACCGAGCCGCCGCCAAGGCCTTGGGCCGCATCGGTGATCCGGCGGCCGTCGACGCTCTGCTCACCGTGACGTTCCGGGTGGCGGATGCTCCAACGAGCACCAACATCGGCATCCGTTCGAAGCAGGCCCTTGCTGCCATCGGCGAGCCCGCGGTGCCCAAGGTGCTCGAAATGCTGCGTGGTGACCACACCAAGGTGCAGGAGTTGGCCGCCGAGAACGGTGTGCCGCAGCCGGTCATTCAGCAGACCGCGGCCGGAATCCTGGGCGCGATGGGGGCCGTCTCTGCGGTTGATGACCTCGTGGGCTTCATGCCTACCGAGGACTGTCAGCCCGCCGACGACAAGAAGGACAAGGACGAAGAGCCGGACGAAGAGGCGGTCAACGCTGCCGGTCTTCGGGCGGTCATCGCCAACGCGCTGGGCTTCATCGGAGACCCGAAGGCCTCGGAGGCGCTGTGCGGCTGTGTCGTTTCGACGGACAACCCCGGCGACCTGTTCCCGATCATGGAGTCCCTCGGTCGCATCGGTGGCGAGAAGGCCGTCGCGTGTCTCAACGAGGTCATCAAGTCCGGCGAGTACGACACCGAGATCGTCCTGGCGGATGCCAAGTACTCGCCTCGGTGGGACGCGGGGCGGTTTGCGATCCTTGCGGCCGCGCCCGATCAGATCGCGTCGATCAAAGAAGCGATGGCCACCAACAAGGACGCCAAGGTCAAGACCGAGCTCGCAAAATGGGATGCGGGCTTGGCGTTGGTCGAGTCCTGCAAGACCGACGCCGCGTGTTACGAGAAGACGCTCGGGGATGCGGACGCCGACTGGTTCGCCCGAGAGAAGGCTGCCTTTGAGGTCGCCCGCCTGAAGAAGGGCGACCTTGCGGCCGCGGAAGCGATCTCCCGGGCGTTCAAGGTGCGCAACCCAGATGCTCGGATCAGCATGGCCTGGCTGCCGATGCGGATGCTCGAGCGCGGCACGGAGTGCGGCGGTTGTGTGGACGCACTGCAAGGGGTGCTCGACGCCGAGAAGGGCTCAATGGACGCCAAGTTCCAGGCCTCCGTCCTGCGGGCCCGCGAAACGATGGCCGGCTTGCGGCCCGCCGGTGCCGAGCCAGAGGGCGAAGAGTAGGGCGCCAGCGGTCTGCGCATCCGGCTTGGGTTACAGCCCGGGTCGGATGCGAATCGCCTTCAGCGGGCCGTGACGTCGCACCAGCGCGAACGTGCACATCCCGTGTTGACAGCCCGGATTCTCGGAGATATACACCGCGCCCACCTGGCAACCTCGCCAGGCTCGAAGGAGTCCCGAGAAGAACACGGCGGCAATTTTGCTGGTTTTTTGCTGGTGTAGCTCAACGGTAGAGCACCTGATTTGTAATCAGGGGGTTGCGGGTTCAAATCCCATCTCCAGCTCTCAGAGAAACACCGCGTTCGGTTCTTCGATGAACACCCCACGGATGGATGCCCGAGTGGCTAAAGGGAGCGGACTGTAAATCCGCCGCGTTAACGCTACGTAGGTTCGAATCCTACTCCATCCACTCTTTCAACTTTGACTTGATCTTGAACAGACCGCCTCCTCGAGAGGCTTCGCGGGAGTAGCTCAGTTGGTAGAGCGTCAGCCTTCCAAGCTGAATGTCGCGAGTTCGACCCTCGTCTCCCGCTCTCTTTTTTACCGTTCGCCTTCGTAGCTCAGTCGGTAGAGCGCATCCTTGGTAAGGATGAGGTCTCCGGTTCGAATCCGGTCGAAGGCTCTTGCCACCCCGTCTCGCGGGGTGGCTTTTTTTGTGTCGAACGCGCAGGTCGGTCCCGGGTCGCGCGGCGAATTAGGTGAGCCAAGTCGTACCGCGCCCCTACGCAAAGCCCCTTCCCATGAGGTCGGGACAGGGGTAGAACTTCGGCCGAATTCCCGACGAAAAGGTCGCCTGAAGATGTCCAAAGAGAAGTTCGTTCGCGATAAGCCGCACGTCAACATCGGTACCATCGGTCATGTCGACCACGGTAAGACCACGCTGACCGCTGCCATCACCAAGGTCTTGGGCCTTCGGGGATGGGCGGAGAAGGTCGACTTCGAGAACATCGACAAGGCTCCCGAGG
>CAYGTG010000772.1:0-4479 GCA_964352485.1 uncultured Nannocystaceae bacterium
AATGTCGATTGCGGTCGATGGACGGATGGACACATCCGGCGACGGACCAGCGCTGTGGGGCATCGTTCCATCGGCACCGCTCGAGCACCTCGGCGACCCGAGCTTTGCCCGAGACCACGGCGCGCGCTTCAACCTGGTCGGCGGAGCGATGGCCGGCGGCATCGCGTCGGTCGCCATGGTGGAGGCCTTCGCCAAGGCCGGCATGCTGGCGTTCTTCGGCGCGGCCGGCTTGGGGCTGCCCGAGGTCGAAGCAGCCATCGCGCGTCTGAGCACTGGTTTGCTGGACCGCCCCTGGGGCAGCAACCTGATCCACAGCCCCTATGAGCCCAAGCTGGAAGAGGCCGTCGTCGATCTGTACCTGCGCCACGGCGTGCGGACCGTCAGCGCTTCGGCCTACCTCGACCTCACGCTGCCCCTGCTTCGCTATCGATATGCAGGCATCACCCGCGACCCGGCAGGCAACCCAACGGCCCCCCATCGCGTGGTGGCCAAGGTTTCCCGGGCCGAGGTCGCGCAGAAGTTCATGGCGCCGCCGCAGGCCAAGTGGCTGCGCGCGTTGGTCGAGGCAGGCGCGCTGACGCCTGATCAGGCCGAACTCGCCGCGATGCTGCCCGTGGCCACCGACCTCACCGCCGAGGCGGACTCGGGCGGGCACACCGACAACCGCCCCGCGCTGACGCTGGTGCCCTCGATGATCGCCCTGCGCGACACCATGGCGAGCCAGCACCCCGCAGCGGCGCGGATCCGGGTGGGCGCGGCCGGGGGCATCGGCACCCCGCACGCCGCCGCGGCAGCGTTTGCGATGGGGGCGGCCTATGTCGTGACCGGCACGATCAACCAGGCCTGCGTCGAGTCGGGCACCAGCGATGCGGTGCGGGCACGGCTGGCCGAGGCCGGCGAGGCCGACGTCACCATGGCACCGGCCGCCGACATGTTCGAGATGGGCGTGGAGCTGCAGGTCCTGCGGCGCGGCACCCTGTTCCCGATGCGAGCTCGCAAGCTCTGGGAGCTGTACCGCGCCCACCCGAGCCTGGATGCGATCCCACAAACCGAGCGCGAGAGCCTGGAGCGCACCATCTTCCGCAAGCCCCTCGCGCAGGTCTGGACCGACACCGCCAGTTTCTGGGAAGATCGGGATCCCGAGCAAGTCGCCAAGGCCCAGCGGGACCCCAAGCACAAGATGGCCCTGTGCTTTCGTGCCTACCTCGGGCAAGCCTCCCGGTGGGCCAACCGCGGGTTGACCGAGCGCGAGCCTGACTTCCAGGTCTGGTGCGGTCCGGCCATCGGTGGATTCAACGCCTGGACCGCCGGGACCGTCTTCGCCCAACCTTCCGAGCGCCGGGTCGTGCCGATCTCGCTCAGCTTGCTGCACGGCGCCGCCGTGCTCACCCGCCTGTCCGCCCTGCGTACCCAAGGGGTGCACGTGGCGTCGGACTCGCTCGACCTTCGCCCCCGTCCGCTCGCCCAACTCGAGGAACTCTGCCTGTGACCGCTTCCAACTCTCCGATCGCAATCGTTGGCCTCGACTGTCTCTTCCCCGCGCCCGACTCGCCCACGCGTTTTTGGGCCAATCTGCGGGACGGCGTCGATGCGATCACCGACGTGCCGCAGACCCACTGGCGGCCCGAGGACCACTACAATGCCGACCCCAAGGCGCCGGACATGGTCTATGCGCGCCGCGGCGGCTTCCTCACCCCGATCGACTTCGAGCCGCTGAAGTTTGGCATCGCTCCTCGGGACCTCGAAGCCACCGACACCACCCAGCTGCTGTCCCTGCACGTCGCTGCGCGGGCGCTCGAAGACGCTGGATTGGGGCCCGGCGGGCGAGCGTTTGACAAAGAGCGGACCGGCGTCGTCCTGGGTGTGACCGGAGCGCTGGAGCTGGTCGTCCCCCTGGGTGCCCGGCTGGGACATCCGCTGTGGCGCCGAGCGCTGCGAGAAGCCGGCGTAGACGAGGCCGTCGCCGAGGATGTCATCACCCGCATTTCCGATGGCTACGTCCCCTGGCAGGAGAACTCGTTCCCCGGCCTGCTCGGCAACGTCACCGCCGGGCGCATCGCCAACCGACTCGACCTGCACGGCACCAACTGCGTCGTCGATGCTGCCTGCGCATCGTCGCTTTCGGCGCTGCACCTGGCGATGCTGGAGCTTCAGACCGGCCGCGCCGACCTCATGCTCTCGGGGGGCGTGGACGCGTTCAACGACGTGTTCATGTACACCTGCTTCTCGAAGACCCCGGCCCTGTCCCCGACCGGCGACGCCCGCCCGTTCAGCGATGACGCCGACGGCACGATGCTTGGGGAGGGCGTAGGCGTCGTCGTGCTCAAGCGGCTTGCGGACGCGCAGCGCGATGGCGACCGCATCTACGCCGTGCTCAAGGGGATGGGCACCTCGAGCGACGGCAAGGGCCAGGCGATCTACGCCCCCGCTGCAGGCGGACAGGCGAGGGCGCTGCGACAGGCCTATGAGCAGGCAGACGTCGAGCCTCGCACGATCGGCCTGCTCGAGGGCCATGGCACCGGGACCAAGGTCGGCGACGCCACCGAGCTGCGTGGTCTGGCGTCGGTCTACGGCGCCGAGCCCCAGGCGAAGCCGTGGTGTGCGCTCGGTTCGGTCAAATCGATGATCGGCCACACCAAGGCCGCCGCCGGGGTCGCAGGGCTGATCAAAGCCTCGCTGTCGCTGCATCACCGGGTGCTTCCCCCCACGCTCAAGGTCTCCCAGCCCAACGAAGCGCTCGACGACGCGCCGGCGTTCTACGTCAGCGGCAGCAAGCGTCCTTGGCTGGCTTCCCCCGATCACCCTCGGCGCGCGGCCGTCAGCGCGTTTGGCTTTGGGGGCAGCAACTTCCACTGCGTGCTGGAAGAGGCGGGCGGCGCCGACGCTCCGGCGTGGGACGGGGACGTTCAGATCCTCGCCTTCTCGGCGGCGAGCCGGGACGGGCTGGCCGCGGCGCTGCGCGGGTTCAGCGTGTCCGACTGGGGCGAGTTGCGTCGCCGTGCGCACCACACTCGTGCGGCCTTCGAAGTCGCGGCGCATTGCCGGGTCGTGATCCCCCTAACCCGCGGAGACGACGTCGCCGCGGTCCTCGGTCAGGTTGCCACGGCGGTTGCCTCCGACAGCCGTGGGCGCTTCACAACTCCGCATGGCGCCGCGTTCGGCGAGGGCGAGGCGCGAGGTCTGCTGGCCGCGCTGTTCCCCGGACAAGGCGCGCAGTCGGTGCACATGCTGCGCGACTTGACCTGCTTCTTTCCGCGGATGCGCGAGACGCTCGAGCGCGTGCTGGCCGACCTTCCGCAGGTCCGCGACGCCCTGTATCCGCCGCATGCGTGGACCGAGGAGGCTCGCGCGGCACAGCGCGCGGCGATCACCGCCACCGAGAATGCCCAGCCGGCGCTCGGGGCCGTCAGCATGGGCGCCCTCGAGGTGTTGCGCGGCTTCGACGTGGTCTTCGACGCTGCGGTCGGCCACAGCTACGGGGAGCTGAGCGCCCTGTGTGCCGCCGGCACGCTGCCGATCGACGCCCTGGGCCGGGTCTCCCGCAGCCGCGGGGAGTTGATGGCTGATGGGGAAGGGGATCGCGGCACCATGCTCGCCGTCGCCGCTTCGCTCGAGCGCGTGCAGGACTTCTTGGACGAAGCGGGGCTTGCCGACGTGGTCATCGCCAACCGCAACAGCCCCACGCAGATGGTCTGCTCGGGCAGTACGGCGGACATCGAAAGCGCCGCGCTCGCGCTCGAAGCCGAGGGCGTTCGTGTGCGTCGCCTCGACGTCGCGGCCGCGTTTCACAGCCCGCTGGTCGCCGGCGCCCAGGCACCGTTTGCCGAGTCGCTCAGCTTCGTCCGTTTCGCCGAACCGGACCTTCCGGTGT
Organism: uncultured Nannocystaceae bacterium; assembly: GCA_964352485.1. GTDB lineage: Bacteria > Myxococcota_A > Polyangia > Nannocystales > Nannocystaceae > CAJXVA01. Next base: position 3,872 of record CAYGTG010000772.1, read on the forward strand.
TTGCGAACGTCTCTGGCGCCCCGTACTCCGGCACCGAGACCGAGATGAGGGAGACGCTCGCCCGACAGATCGCCGCGCCGGTGGAGTTCGTCGGCTGCATCGAGGCGATGCTCGCCGACGGGGTCGACACGTTCGTGGAGATCGGCCCCGGCCGCCGCTTGTCCGGACTCGTTGCCGCGATCGCCGGCGACCGGGCCCAGACCTGCGCCATCGATGCCTCGGACGGAAAGCGCTCGGGGCTGTTGGACCTCGCCCGCGCACTCGGAGCCCTGGCGGCGTGGGGGCATCCCATCGACCTGCACGCCTGGGACCCGGAGCTGCCGGCGGTGCCGGCCGAGGACAAGCCCACGCTACGGACCCCGATCTGCGGCGCCAACCTCAAGCCGGCTCGCGTGGAGCGACCGCGGGTCACGGCGGTGCGCCCCCCCGCGGCGGCGGTCCCTGGCCCCGCAGCGGCACCCGTCCGCGCCCAGCCTTCGGTTCCTGCCGCAGCACGCCAGGCCGCCACGTTGCCGAGCGTTCCCGTGCTGTCCGCCGAGGATCCCATGGCGGCACTCCTCGCGCTGCAGGCCCAGACCGCCCGGCTGCACCAGCAGTTCCTCGAGGGG
>CAYGTG010000773.1:0-820 GCA_964352485.1 uncultured Nannocystaceae bacterium
GCGGTTGGAGCGGACGGCGACGGCGACGCAGAGGTCAACGACGACGAGGGCAACGCAGTCAGGGTCGGCGCCGACGGCACCGTCGAGGCCGCTGACGGCAAGGGTCAAGAAGCCAAGCTCGGCGCGGATGGTTCCATCGATGCCAAGGACGGCCAGGGCAACGAGGCCAAGATCGACGCCGACGGAGATGTCGACGCCAAGGACGACCAGGGCAACTCGATGAAGACCAAGGATGGCAACACCGACGTCAAAGGCGCCGATGGATCAAACGTCAAGACCTCCAAGGACGGCAAGACCACCGTCAGGGGCGCCGACGGCACCAAAGTCGAGATCGGCAAAGACGGCAAGGTCAAGATCGACGGCGTCCCGGGCATGTAGCCCTTGGTCGCCTCTGCACCGAGGAGGTCAGCGCCGACGCTCATACACGCACAGCGAGAAAGCTTGTGCATGTCGTTCGTCGGCGTCCCTGTCTTCGCGCTCGCTCTCGTCCCAGAGCGCGGCATCGAGGTCGTCGAAGGTGACGTCCCCGGCAACGTCGGCGTGCACCCGAGTCAGGTAGACCCGATCGGCGACACCCAACGCTTCTCGATACACGACGCCGCCCCCGATCACGAAGGCCTCGTCGTCCCCCGCAGCACGCGCCACCTCAAGCGCCGCCCCGAGGCTCGAGCAGACGCGGACCCCATCGCGCTGAAAACGAGCATCTCGCGTGAGCACGACGTGTGGCCGACCCGGCAAGATCCCGGGCAACGACTCGAACGTCCGCCGTCCCATGATGAGGTGGTGTCCCATGGTGGTTTGCTTAAAATGCCGGAACTCT
>CAYGTG010000773.1:830-4471 GCA_964352485.1 uncultured Nannocystaceae bacterium
GTGGTGCCCCATGGTCCGCCGCTTGAACTGAGCCAGGTCCGCCGGCAGGCGCCATGGAAGATCGCCCTCACGCCCGATCACACCGTTGCGCGCCCGAGCGACGATGAGCGAGACCTTCATACCGACACCGCGGCCTTGATGTGGGGGAGTGGGTCATATCCCTCGAGCGCGAAGTCCTCATAGACGAAGTCGAACAGCGTCGGCGGGGTGCGCAGGATGTTCATGCGCGGGAGCGAACGCGGCGTTCGACTCAGCTGCTCTCGCGCCTGCTCGAGATGGTTGAGATACAGGTGCGTGTCCCCGAAGGAGTGCACGAAGTCCCCCGGACGAAGCCCGGTCACCTTCGCGATCATCATCGTCAGCAGCGCATAGCTGGCGATGTTGAACGGAACGCCCAGAAACACATCCGCGGAGCGCTGGTACAGCTGGCACGAGAGCCGGCCCTCGGCGACGAAGAACTGAAACAGGCAGTGACAAGGAGAAAGCGCCATGTCGGCGAGCTCCCCGACGTTCCACGCGTTGACGATCATGCGCCGCGACGTGGGGTTGTTGCGGATCTGATCGAGGACGTTCGAGATTTGGTCGATGCTCTCGCCGCTCGGCGTTCCCCAGGCGCGCCACTGCTTGCCATAGATGGGGCCCAACTCGCCGTCCTCGCCAGCCCACTCGTTCCAGATCCGCACCCCGTGTTTCTGCAGGTACGCAACGTTGGTGTCGCCGCGCAGGAACCAGAGCAGCTCGTGAATGATCGAGCGTAGATGGATCTTCTTGGTGGTGAGCAGCGGGAAGCCCTGCTCCAGGTCGATGCGAAGTTGCCGTCCGATCAGACCGAGCGTTCCCGTGCCGGTTCGGTCGCTTCGCTCGACACCGTTGTCGAGTACGTCTCGGAGCAGTTCGAGGTACGCGTCCACGGGCCGGATCCTACCGCGAAAGCGGGACGCCGTCGGCGATACGCTGGGCGAGTGCCTCGTGCTGCGAATACGGCGCGGCCGGAGGTGACTCCGGGTCGGGCATCGGTGGCGGCGGGAAGGCAGCCTTGAACGCGACCATCCGCTCGACGGCCCGCTCGATCGTCGGATCGGGAAGCGCCTCGAGCCGAGACAGCGTCTCGGTCACCAGGTCGAGGGAGCGGCAGACCAGCAAAGCATCGATGCCCGCCTCGAGCGCGCCCCCGACGAACTGTTTGGGACTGTAGTGGTCTGCGATCGCCTTCATCTCCAGATCGTCGCTGAAGACCAACCCGTCGAAGCCGATCTCTTCACGAAGCAGATCCATGACCGGCGGCGAGAGGGTTCCGGGACGCTTCGGGTCGACCGCCTCGAACACGACGTGCGCGCTCATCATCGCGGCGACCTTCGCCTCGGCCGCAGCCACAAACGGCTTGAGCTCGACCTCCCGCAGCCGCTGGAGATCGTGGGGAAGCCGAGGCAGCGCGAGGTGAGAGTCTTGGTGGGTATCGCCGTGGCCGGGAAAGTGCTTGGCACAGGCCGCGATCTGCAGCGCCTGGAGCCGCTCGATGAACGCCCCGCCGTGTCGAGACACCCGGGCAGCGTCGGCGCCGAAGCTGCGATCGCCGATCACCGGGTTCGCGGGGTTGGTGTCGACGTCCATGACCGGCGAAAAGTTCAGACCGATCCCGAGCTGCGTCAGCTCCAGCGCCAGCGCGTCCGCGAAGGCACGGGTGAGCTCGAGGTCGTCGATGTCGCCGAGCCGCCGCATCGGTGGCCACTGCGTCCACGGAGATCGAAACCGCTGGACCCGGCCACCCTCTTGGTCGATCGCGACCGTCAGCGGCGCACGCTGAGGCGCCAACGCGCGCAGCGAGGAGACCAAACCCGCGACGTGTCGGGGATCTCCGAGGTTCCGAGTGAACAGGATCACACCGCCCACCCGGCCCTGCTCGATCAACCGCGCGAGCTCAGGAGGGACGCTCTTGCCCTCGAAGCCGGCAAACAACAGCTGTCCAGGTTGCCAAGGGCTCGTCATGACGCCCGCAGGCTACGGCATCAACGAGCGACTCGCAGAACGCACCGCACACCCCGTTGTGGCGAGGTCCCACCGCGGTTGACGGGCGCGACAACGCGCTGATAGCGTGCAGCGCCTTTCATGCCCAGGTTCCGGAATTCGCGCCCTGTACCGGCGTTTCGAAGCATTCTACTGGCCGCGTCATTCGTGGTCGGGGCCCTTGGTGGGGTCGGTACAACTGCGGCAGCTCAACCGGGCGCCGGAGGGCCCGGCGGGCCCATTGGACCCGGCGGTGCCCCTCCCGGAGGAGGCGGTCGCAAAGAGAAAAAGGAAGGACCCGCCGAGGAGGCGCCCAAGGACAAAGAAGCCTTGCGCCCGATCGAGCCGGTCCCCGCCACGCCTCGCCGACTTCGGCGACTCGAGCTGTTCGACATGAAAGGCTACATGCGGATGCGGGGCGACTACTTCCACCGCCCCGGACTCGGCTTGATCGAGCCCAGCAGCCTCGAGGCCGGCGATCGCCCGCAGCGGTTCTTCGATCCGCCGGCGGAATCCCTGGAGACCGACGAAGACGGCAACATCATCGGCAGCAACGATGCCAGCTGCCTCAACCGACTTCTCGACGGCGGAGTCTCGGGTGCCCGCGCGGTGACCCGATGCAACCGGCGCCAAGGCTTCGCGAGCGCCAACATGCGCCTGCGCCTGGAGCCCTCGCTGCACATCACCGACACGGTGCACGTGCACACGCAGGTCGACATCCTCGACAACGTCGTCCAGGGCACCACGCCCCACTCGCAGCTGGCGTCCCACCCCTACGCGCCGAACGACCTCTATACCCGCAGCCAAGATCCGCCAGCCTCCGGGGTCACGGGCACCAAAGATTCGGTGGTGGTCAAGCGCGCCTGGGGCGACATCCGCTTCGGATGGGGTCTGCAGGTCGAGTTCGGCCGGATGCCGTGGTCTTGGGGCATGGGCCTGGTCGCCAACGGAGGCAACGGCTACTCCAAGCTGGCCAAAGACGACATCATCCGAACGATCGATCGAGACCACGGAGACTCGGTCGATTCCGTCCGCCTGGGCTTCGACTTCGGCAAAGACCGCCGCAAGACCCACAAGCTGCGGCTGAGCTGGGATTGGGCCAACAGCGGTCCGACGACCGCACAGCTGCTGGGACCCGAGTACGGCGAAGGCGGGACCATCGGTCAGGCATTCTCGGCCGAGAAGTTCGACAACGTCTACCAGTGGGCTGCGTCGATCGAGCGCCGCGACGATCCGGAGATGCTCAAGCGCAAGCTGTCGCTGGGCAACCCGGTCTTCAACTACGGCGTCATCGGCTGGCTTCGGTACCAAGACCTCGACGACGCCTACGGCTCGGGCAGCGTCGACGACGTGTCCGACTTCCAGACGTACACCAACAGTCTCGTGCAGCGCCAAGCGTTGATGGTCACTCCGGACGTCTGGATGCGGGTCAACTGGCGCACCCTCCGGGTCGAGCTCGAGGCCGCGGCCAGCTTTGGCCGGTTCAACATCCGCGACTTCGACACCGATCTCGAGGACGGCCAGAACACCCTCAACGCGCTCAACTCGGACGACCTTTCGCAGAAATCGATCCTCAACTTCGGGTACGCGCTCGAGTTCAAGTACGGCTTCTTCGACGATCGCTTCCACATCGGGTT
>CAYGTG010000774.1:0-4459 GCA_964352485.1 uncultured Nannocystaceae bacterium
CGAAAACCCAAGGAAGGTGCGGCGGCGGCCATTCGCGAGGGGTACCTCGAGGCGGTGCGTTCGCACCAACTCCGGCTCGCCGAGCGCTGCGATCGCGAGGGCTTGGTGCTGCATACGGTCCGGACCGACGGGGACATCGTCGAGGCATTCCTGGGACTGCTCGCCCGCCTCGAAGGCGTGGTCCCTGAAGGAGACGGGGCATGAGCTTTCTGGCGCCCGCACTCCTGCTTGGCCTGCTCGGCCTCGCCGCGCCCGTCATCGCGCATTTGCTCGGGCGGGAACGCCCGCTCGAGATCCGGTTTGGCGCGATGCGGTTCTTGCCCACGGCGGAGCCCTCCGTCACCCGTCGCCGATCCCTGCGAGACCTGCCGCTGCTGATCGTTCGGCTGCTCCTGCTCGGGCTGTTGATCTTTGCCCTCGCCCGTCCAGCAACAGAGCACGACGGTGGTCTCACGATGGTCGCCGAGCCGCATGACGCGGTCTTGCTCGTCGACGGCTCGCGAAGCATGGGACTGCGAGTCGACGGCAAGACGCTGCTGTCGCACGCGGCCGATCAGGCCAAGACTCTGCTGGGCTCCCTGCCAGCCGGCAGCCGCATCGGGCTGGTGACAACCGATCCGGACGGGCCACGAGTCGACCCCACGGCCGACCCTTCGCGCGTGGCAGAGGCTCTGGACCGGTGGCTCGAACGCGACGTGCCACGGGCCGGCGCGTGGCCGTTGGCCTCATCGCTCCCTGCTGCCGCACGCATGCTGAGAGAAAACGGCTCGAGCGATCGCAAGCGCGTCGTCTATGCGTTGGGCGATCGAACAGAAGCAGGCCTGGCATCCCTTCCAACGACTGCAGAAGGCGGCGCGATCGTTCTCCCGATCCCCGCGATCGATGACGACGTGGAGCTCCCCGAGCACATCGCGATCATCGACCTCCAGTGGGAGCCCGCCCCCGACCTCGACCCCCGTGCTGCGCGTGTCGATGCGATGCTGCAGCGCTTCGGCGCGGCGGAGGGCTCCGAAGCCCGCTCTGCAACGGTTGGCTTGTTCATCGGAGAGGCCGAGGTTGCCCGCGCCGCCGTGATGCTGCCTCCGGGCGAGGTGGTGCCGGTCCAGTTCACACACACCCTGCTCGAGGACGCGGACATCCTTCCGGCCACGGTCGTGCTGCTGGACCCTGCTGATGATCCCCTGCCCAGCGACGACCGACGCCACCTGTGGTTGGCCGCCGAGGACGCGACCGAGATCGCGGTCGTCAACGGCGATCCGAGCGAACTCCGAGCGCACGACGAAGTCTTCTTCTTGACGACCGCCGTCGGGGCGCAGAGCGAAGACCGAACCGTTCGGGTGCGCTCCGTCGCGCCTGACCAGCTGGCGGAGCGGGTTCGCAAGCAGGGCGCCGCAGGCCTCGCCGACATCGACGTGCTGGTCTTCGCGAATGTTCGCGCCCCCGATCCTGCGGTCGCAGGTGCCGTCATCGAGCGCGTCCGAGACGGTATGGGCGTGTTCATCAGCGTGGGTGACCGGGTCGAGGCGAGCGCCTACAACCGAGCTCTGGGTCCCATCCTCCCGCTGATGATGCGTGGTCCGGTCCAGGTCGGAACGGCACCGGGCCGCACTGAGGCACGGGTCGAGGGCATCGCCCCCGCCGACCTTGGGCATCCGGTCTTTGCCGAACTCGACGGCGATGTCGGCCTGTCGGGAACGGTCGCCCGCCGCGTGATGCTCCTCGAGCCAGACCCCCGTCGTGACGCGAGCATTGCCCTGTCCTTCACGTCTGGAGCGCCCGCTTTGCTGACGCGCACGATCGATGCAGGACGCGTCGCGCTCCTGACCACGTCGATCGACCGTGATTGGGCCGACCTCCCTCTGCGCCCCGGCTTCGTCTCTTTGGTGTCGGGCATCCTCAGCTACCTCGGAGACACGCAGTCGGGCGGGACCGGAGCCCGACTCACGGCCGGAGCCGTTCGGCGCGAACGTACACGCGCACCCGTCGTGTTCGTGACACCGCAAGGCACCGAGGTTTCGCTGGCCCCGACCCAGGGCGCCGTCGCCTTCGAGGACACCTTCGCACCAGGGCACTACACGGTCCGCAGCGAGGGTGCGCAGCAGGCCGTGTTCTCGGTCGAGGTCGACCCCTCAGAGTCCGAGACCGCCCGCGTCGAACCAGACGCCGCTTCTTCTGCCGAGGGTATCGAAGGCCGCGTCGCGGTCAACGTGCCGCAGTGGCGGTGGCTGGTCTGGCTCGCGCTCGCCCTGCTTGGAGTCGAAGCGGTCCTGAGATGGCGCAGCCGGTCGCCGGGCTAGGATGTCGCAATCTTCACAACGCACGAAGGCCCCGAGCAAATCGCTCGGGGCCTCGGCTGACGCGTGCGAATCGCCGAAGAGGACTCAGCCCCCGGTTGTGGGCGGCACGCCGGTGCTGTCCACAACGCTCCCGGTGGACTCGTCCGCCGCGCCGGTGGTGCTCGTCCCCTCGCCCCCCGAGGTCGTCTCGCCCTCAGTGGGGTCGGTCGTGCCGGTGGTCCCGGAGGGAAGGTCCACACACAGACCCGACACGCAGTCGAGTCCAGCATCACAGCCACCGCCTTGGGTGCACTGACAGCCCTCGATCCCGATGTCGACATCGAGGCACGGGTCGTCATCGACGCAGATACCGGGGTCGGAGCCGACGTCGGCGCACAACAGGCCGGTGTCACAGGTTCCGCCCATCGTGCACTCGCAGCCGAGCGAACCGGTGCAGTCCGGAAGCAGGCACCAGCTCGCGCCGATCGATGTGTTCTCAACGCACTGTAGATTCGGGTCGCAGGTCCCCGAGTTGGTACACGGACAGCCCGGCGCACCAACGAGACACGGACCCGATCCCCCGCCAGCGGTGGGGTTCACGTCTTCCTCGGTATCGGTGTACCGGTCAGATTCAGTGGTGATGAAACACCCGGCGGGCACGAGGGCACCACCAAGGATTCCAATGAGCATCAACGTCAGCTTCGAATCGCGCATGTTGTTTCCAGACTAGGTTTGTCGTCTCGGGTTCTCAAGAAGGTTGGGATTTTTTCCCGGAGGTGTGCTCGTCGCCGCAGCGGGTTCCAGCCCTCTTTATCCGTACGACACGGAAGTGGGTTGCTCCAAGCCATCAAAGTTTAGACGGATGGGGACACACCGCAACCCGTCGCGTGAAGCGCTGTGCTGTGGAGCAACGGCTCTGAGAAAAAGCCCGCGGCGGGTCCACGTTCTCGACCTGCGCGGTGTTTGAGCTTTTTCGATCTTTTGTTGGAAACATCGGAATGTCTCGCGTGTGTGGTGTTGTGAAGGCGTGGTCGGGACGGATGCTGCTACCGCCGCAGGCGTGCCCGGGCGGTCTCCGGATTGTGGCGGCTGCTCGCCCGCGGGCTTAGGCGTCCGTGGCGTCGCGCAAATGCAAGAGCCCGAATCGCGAACGACCCGGGCCCTTGCGTCGATCGAGTCCCGCTGGGCTCGAGTCTGTCTCCGCTACCTTGGCGAAGTTTCGCTCGGCGGATCACGCAGCGTCCACCGCACCCCAAGGATCGTCCCCCAGATCCGCAAGCCTTCTGGGCCGTACCCGTACGGTGCGTCCACGTTCACCGTGGCCCTCGCGTCGAGGTGCAGGCCGCAGGTCTCAATGCGATCCGCTCGACACAACGCAAGATCGATAAAGGGCTGGACGCTGGTCTGCAGCGCTCCCAATTCTTCGCGACCGTTGTAGACAGCCGCCAACGCTCCGCCGAGTCGCGCCCTCCACACGTGGAGCGCGGCCGCGCCGCGCACTTGCCCGATGAACCCGGGGTCGTTGAGATCGCCGGCGGCGGAGAACAGGCCACCAAACACGCCGTCGACCGCGACGTCGAAGCGCCGATCCTGCATCGACCAACCGATCGGAACGAGCACTCCCATCGTTGCCGGCGACCACTCCCAAGCATTCAGTCCACCCCGCGTCGCGCGGGCCAGGCGATGCGCATCGAGCACCTGCGGGCTCGGATCGAGCGTGGTGGGCAACGAGAACGCGAACCCGAGATGCCCATGGTGGCGCTCGTCCAGTCCGTCCCGAACCCAGCCCGCGCCGAAGACGAAGTTGCCGGGCCCTTGCGCTCGGACACGTCCGTCGCGTTGGTGTTGCGCGGTGAGGGAGGCCACGCCAAGCGACAGCCCAAGCTCCACTTCGGGGCGCGCGCGAACCCCGAGTTGAAGCCGTGGCGAAACGACGACCGCATCCTGTTCAGGCTGCTGCCCGGCGTACACCCCTGCCTCCATAGACCCCGTCAGGACCGGGGGTCCGACGTCCTGTGTGGGTGGCGGAGCTTCCGAAAGAACTGCCGCCGCCAACAAACCCGCTGCCATCGTGGTCGTTACACTCATTGCCACCTGCTCGCCCGAGAAAACCGAGGCCCCCCTAAGTATCCGTGATGCCCTCGGGCCGCGAAAGCCAACGGTCCCAAACATGTCCCCCTCAT
>CAYGTG010000775.1:0-4451 GCA_964352485.1 uncultured Nannocystaceae bacterium
GCCGCGCCGCTTGGCGAGCGCGATCAACTCGCGCATGTACCGGTCGACCCCGGGGATCTTTTCCATGTACCCGCGGATGTAGATCCCAGCCTTGCCGCGCGGAATGCCCAACTGCTGCGCCAAGCCGTGGGCGGTCTGGCCGTAGACGACCCCGAAGTTGACGGCCTTCGCGATGCGCCGCTGCTCCTCATCGACCTCCGCTTCGGGGACGCCGAACACCTCGGCTGCCGTCCGCCGGTGCACATCAACCTCGTCGACGAACGCCGACATGAGGTTGGGATCCTTGGAGAGGTGGGCGAGCACGCGCAGCTCGACCTGCGAGTAGTCGATGGCGACCAGGACCTGTCCCGGCGGGGCGACGAACGCATCGCGAATCCGCCGGCCTTGTGCGGTCCGGATGGGGATGTTCTGCAGGTTGGGATCGACGCTCGACAGGCGCCCCGTCGCCGCCACCGCTTGCGCGAACGTGGTGTGCAGCCGACCGGAGTCTTCACGCACCAACCGGGGCAGCGCGTCCACGTACGTGTTCTTGAGCTTGCTGAGCTGGCGATACTGCTGGATGTACTTGACCCTCGGGTCCAGCACGGCGAGCTGCTCCAGCGCGTTGGCATCGGTGGAAAAACCGGTCTTGATCTTCCGGCTCGGCGGAAGTCCCCAGTCCTCGAACAGCAACTTTTGAAGCTGTAGGGGGGAGTCGAGATTGACCGCCTCGTCCGACTCCTGCGCCAGGCTGGTCTGAATGTGCGCCAGCTCAGCGTCGAGTTCCTCGCCCTGGACTCGAAGGACATCGAGGTCGAGGAGAATCCCGCGGCGTTCGATCCGCGTGAGGACGCCGCACAGCGGCATCTCGACGTCGGTGAGCAGGCTCTGCGTCTGCGCTTCGGCGGCATCGATCTGTGGCGTCAATGCCGTGTGCAGGGCATGGACGGCCCAGACGCGCTCGCAGGCCCACGTTCCGACCTCCCCGGGCCCAAGTGCATCAAACGTCTTCGCCTTTCGCCCCTTCCCCGTCACCGACTCGCTCTTGGCGAGCCCATGCGAGAGCACGTCCTGACTCAAAGCCTCGAGTTCGTGTGAGCTTCGAGCGGGGTCGAGCGTATACGACACCAGCATCGGGTCGAACGACACGCCGCGAAGCGTGACGTCGACGTTGGCGAGGGCGTGCGCGGCCGCCTTGTGATCGAAGACCGACAGCGGGACCTCGGGGTCCTCGAGGATCGGGCGCAGGACCGACCAGACCACGTCTTCGGCCAATTGCGGGCCTTCGACGAGGTCAGCCTGCGCGTGGCCGAAGGCGAGGTACCTCGGCGCAACGCCCTGGGCCGCAACTGCGACCCCGCACGGCCGCGCTCCCAGCGTGGCTTCGGTTTGCCCAGACCCCGCCGGTGCGGCGTTGATCAGGAACACGGCGACGTTCGGAGCGGCGACGAGCGCCGCCGACAGGCTCTCGAGCTTGTCCGCTTGCCCGCCTGTCCATGTCTCGAACGACGACACGTCGGGCGGCTCGGCTTGCGATGGGACGAGTTCCAGCGCGCTCGCATCCTCTTCGAGGTCCGCGGCACCGCGGCTGGGGATACGCCCCATCTCGCGAATGAGCTGCTTGAACCCCAGCGGCTCGAAAAATGCGAGCAGCTTGTCCTCGTCGAACCCTGGATCATCGAGCGCCGACACTGGGCTCGGAAGCGCCACGTCCCGACGCAGCTCCACGAGCTGGCGACTGAGCCTCGCATCCTCGGCGTGCTCGATCAGTCGCTCCCGGCGTTTTTTCTGCTTGATGTCGGGCGCGGCCGCGAGGACGCCTTCGAGGCTGCCATATTCGATCAGCAGCGCCGAAGCGGTCTTGGGGCCGATCCCCGGCACCCCTGGGACGTTGTCAGACGAGTCACCGGTCAGGGCCAACAGGTCCCCCAACAGCTCGGGACCCACGCCGAACTTCGCGACAACCTCCTGTGGCCCAATCACGACGTCCTTCATCGTGTCGTACAGGTAGACCGGGGGGCCGCCGTCCTCGTCCCCATGCGTGACGAGCTGCATCAGGTCCTTGTCGGATGAGACGATCACGGTTCGCATGCCGGCCGCGCGCGCCGCGACCACGTAGCTTGCGATCAGGTCGTCAGCCTCAAAGCCCGGGTCCTCGGCCTGGGGAAGGTTCAGGGCCTCGACGGCCTCGCGCACCATCGAAAACTGCGGGATCAGGTCGTCTGGCGGAGGAGGACGCTGCGCCTTGTAGCCCTCGAACGCTTCTCTTCGGCCCCCATCGCCCCCCGCATCAAACACCGCAAGCAGCGCCTGCGGCCCGAAGTCGCGGCGCGCGGCCTGGACCATGCGCGCGAATCCCTGGACGGCATTCGTCGGTCGACCGTCCGGCGCGTTGAGCATCGGAATGGCGTGGTAGGCCCGAAAGATGAAGTTGTAGCCGTCGAACAAGAACAGGGTGTTCTTGCCTCCCGGCGGCCGGGTCGGAGTCTTGGTTGCCATGACGGGCTTGATTCGGGGCGGCGAGGATCGGAGGCGACTACCCGCCAGAGGAAGCACTCAGGGGGGACTTGGCGAACACGGAGCTGCGCCGCCGCATGAACACATAGACGGCCTGGATCAGGCTCGTCGCGGGAATGGCGAGGAGCGCCCCCACCAGCCCGAACATGCTCTCTCCGGCCAGCAGCGCGAAGATCACGATGACCGGATGGATGTGCGCGGAGTCGCCGAAGATCTTGGGGTTGAGGACGTTCGCCTCGAGCAGGTGCACACCCGAGATCCACGCCAGCATGCCCAGCGCGGGTCCCAGCGAGAGGCCATCGTCCGAGCTGGCGGCGGCGATCAAGACGATCGGCACCGAAGAAATGAGCGTCCCGAAGATCGGGATGAGGCTGAAGGCACCCGCCATCAGCCCCAGCAGGAAGCTGTACTTCACGCCGAAGACGACCAGACCGACGAAGGTGAGCGTGCCGTTGACCAGGCAGATGAGCAGCTGCCCTCGAACGACGCCACCCAAGCCTCGATCCATGCTCGCCCAGAGCACCTCGAAGTCGGCCTGGAACTTGTCGGGAACCAGGCCCCGCACGAACGCGTTGACGCGCCGCAGGTCCACGAGGATGAACGCCGCGATCATGAACGTGATCACGAACTTGGTGAGAAAGTCGGTGACCCCGGCGATTAAGGCAGAAAGGGCCGGACCGATCACCGTCCCAAGCTTGGCGCTCTGGGAGGCGACAAAGCGCCGAAGTACGCCGCCGAGTTCGCCCTGTGGGTGCTCCGGATCCTCGACCGAGCCCAACACCCACGTGCCGTCCTCGCGCTGCTTGGCGGCCATCTTCACGTGCTCCAGGTCGACCGCAAACGAGCCATCCCCCAGCGGACGAACAACGAGCTCGTTGGGTAGCTCGGCCTCGGGCGACACCACTTCGGCTTCGTCGGAAAGAAAGTCTCCGAACTGCGCCTCGAGCCAGTTCTCCACCCGGGGCAGATACTCCGTCTCGAGTTCCTCGAGGGCCTGGGGCGCGGAGTCTCGGAGCTTGGCGAAGTCCTTGGCGACCGCAGGCAGCAGGAAGCCAAAGAACGCGCCGAGGACCCCAAGGATCGCGACGTAGCACGCGATGACCGCGAGGACCCGACCGACGCGTGGCTGCATGCGGGCGACGATCGGTGCCAGCAGATACGCCATGAGCACCCCGAAGATGAACGGCAATGCGATCCCACGAAACAGCAGCACCACAGCGACGAGGAACAGCAAGAACCCCCACAGGCGGCCGAACCGGCGAAGCGTCTGCCACAACGTATCGACCCTACGGCGCTCTGCCGGCCGCGACGTCTGTGTGCTGGTCTCTTCGCTCATGGGGCGCCCCTGTGGGATCGCACATCTCCAGGCGGTCTCACAACCCTCCCGGCGGCTTGATTTGCGACGGAGTCAGCCCCGCAGGGGCCGCCCGGCGATATCGCGGTCGAGGTCTCGGGTGCGTTCGGCGACGGTTCGGTCCAGGCCGTGGTCGGTGGCGACGTCCCAGCCACCGCAGCTGTCGCAACGAAAGCGAAAGCGGGCCATGGTCACCCCGCATCGGTCGCACAACAGGTTGTGCGGAGGAAGCTCCCCCATGGCAGCCTCGCGGGCCAGGTCCCGCTGTCCTCGGGACAAGCGCAGCCGCACCAATGCCAGCGTCGCTTCGGCGGAATGCTCCGCCGCGCGCTCCAAGGCCGCGGCAGCCTGGTCGGAGTGTTGTCGAGCCACACGATCCGCAAGGGCCACGATGAGCGAGGGCGACTGCACGGTGCGCAGCGTCGTGAGCATCCGTTCGACGAGATCGGCCACCCTGCCCTGTTCGGTCGCCCACCTCCAGGCCTCGGGCACGACCACATGGGCGCCCGCGGGCGCAAGCTCCCACGCGCGCTGCCAGGCCTCGAGGGCGGCCCGGGCATCTGTGCCGCCGGACTCCACGCGTGCCGCGGTCGTCCAGACA
>CAYGTG010000776.1:0-4443 GCA_964352485.1 uncultured Nannocystaceae bacterium
ACTGAGGGGGGTCCGGCGTGTGGCGATGGCGTTGCGGAGGGCGACGAAGCCTGCGACGGCGACGACATCGCCACCGACTGCCTGGCCGAAGGCTTTGACACCGGGGAGATCGCGTGCAACGACGACTGCACCCTCAACTTAGACGCCTGCGCCCTCAACTGCGGGAACGACATCGTCGACGACGGTGAAGAGTGTGATGGCGCCGACCTCGGCGGAGTCGCCGACTGCGTCGCTCTCGACGGCATGATGTACATGGGCGGCGAACTCGGCTGCGCCACCGATTGCACGTACAACCTCCGCCTGTGCGAGGTCATCACCTGCGGTGACAACGTGGCCGACGGCATGGACACCTGCGACGGCGACGACCTCGCGGGCGAAGACTGCGTCAGCCAAGGCTTCGACGCCGGCATGCTGGCCTGCGAGGCCGGATGCGCCGCGTTCGACACGACCGGCTGCACGTACACCTGCGGCGATGATGGCATCGACCCCGGCGAGACCTGCGACGGCGCCGATCTCGGCGCCGAAGACTGTGTCACCCAAGGCTTCGACGGCGGCACCTTGGGTTGCGCCGTGGACTGCGGAATGGACCACCCACATCCCATACTCGCTGCGCTCCCCCTGGACCACGAGACCCCCGACATCGTGGCAACCGTGGCCGAGCTCGCACGCCGACTCCACGCCCCGAAGCACGCGCCGATCACTGTCGTGCACGCGATCGCTCCGCGCCGCCTCGAGAGCCCCGGCGGCCTGGCCGAGCGCACCGACCAGGCTCGACTTCGGCTCGAGAGCCACCTCGAAGAGCTGCGTGCGGCAGGTGTCGTCGTACAAGACGTGACGGTCGAGCTCGGAGATCCGGCCGAGGTCGTCGTCTCGACCGCACTGCGCTGCGGGGCGCAGATGATCGTGACCGGCGGAGGACGTCCTGCCACCGTGCGGCGCTGGGTCGTAGGGTCCGTCGCCGAGGCCATCGTGCGCCAGTCCACGATCCCGGTGTGGGTCTCGCGAGGAGCCCCCCCTGTCGGGCGTCCTGTGTTGTGCCCGGTCGATTTCAGCCCCGAGGCAAGGCTGGGCCTGGAAAAGGCGATCCTGTTCGCGCGGCTGTTCGCGAGTCCTTTGTCGCTCCTCACCGTCGTGAGCAACGAGTCTTCCCGCAAGGCGCTGGTGAAGGTCCAGCAGGACGCCCACGACCGGCTCAGAGCCTTCATCGCCGACCATGACGCCAAAGGTCTCGAGGTTTCGATGAAGGTGACCGTCGGGGATCCAGCCGAGCGCATCGTCGAGGGGGCTGACCACGCCGGCCTGATGGTCATCGCCAGTCGGGGCTACGACCCTCTCATCCGCGACTGGCTTGGCCCCGTGACCACTCGGACGCTGCGCAACAGTCACTGCAACACGCTCACGATCCGTCATCTCGCCGAGGGACACGACGAGCGCATGCAGGCCATCACCCGAATCGCCGACCTCCACCGAAAAGCAAAGGCGCTCCTCTTCGACGCTCGCGGCGCCGAAGCCCTCACCCTGCTGGAAGGCCTGGCCGAGCGAGCCCCCACCAACGCGGAGATCCAGGAGGCCTACGCCATCGCCCTGGAGCGCGTCGGTCGAGACATCGAAGCGACGGGCAGGTACGCGCTCGCGGCCTTGATTCGGGAACGACTGACCGCCATGTCGTAGGAACTTCCCCGTCGGGACGCGGCCTCCAATCGCTGGCCCGAGACGCGCGTGGTGCTCTACACTCCGGGCGTTCACGATGGACACCCCGTTCTTCGACGCGCAAGCCCTCGAGGCCCTCCGCAAGGCCACCCGCACCGATCCGGAGCGGGTCCGGCTGGTTCGCAACGCGCTGCTCAAGGACTTCGAGCCCGACGCCCACGGGCTCGCTCGAGCTCCCGCGCTGGCTCCCGTGAGCCTACATCCGCTGGTCCTCGAGCAACGCCACGACTCCAAGATCGACGGCGCCTCAAAACTTCTCTTCCGGACATCGTCGGGCCTGCTCACCGAGTCGGTCATCCTGCGCATCGCGACCGGTCGCACCACGCTGTGCGTCTCCAGTCAGGTTGGGTGTGCCGCGGCCTGTCGCTTCTGCGCCACCGGAACGATGGGCATCGCGCGGAGCCTGAGTGTCGAAGAAGTCCTCGACCAAGTCTTTCAAGCCGGGCAGATTCTCGCCGCCGAAGGACGCCGACCTCGCAACGTGGTGTTCATGGGAATGGGCGAACCCTTCCACAACGAAGACGTGCTCGTTGAGGTCATCGAGCGCCTCACCGACCCCGCGTGGTTCAATCTCTCGCCCAAAAAGATCTTGGTCTCGACCGTCGGGATTACGGGCGGGATGCTTCGCTTCGCCCGGCGTTTCCCCAGCGTTGGCCTGGCGCTGAGTCTTCATAGCGTGCGCGACGAACCGCGACGCTCGATCATGCCGATCGCCAAACGCTACCCCTTGCCCGAGCTGCGCCAGACCCTGCAGCAGGTCAACGCCCTGCAAGACCGGC
Organism: uncultured Nannocystaceae bacterium; assembly: GCA_964352485.1. GTDB lineage: Bacteria > Myxococcota_A > Polyangia > Nannocystales > Nannocystaceae > CAJXVA01. Next base: position 2,490 of record CAYGTG010000776.1, read on the forward strand.
CCGTCATGCTCGAGTATTTGATGCTCGAGGGCATCAATGACACCAGCCTCGACGCGAGCGCCCTGATCGAATGGACGGAGGGACTCGACGTGCACCTCAACCTGATCCCCTTCAACCCGGTCGACGGGGCGGAGCTTCGGGGCTCGCCCCCTCAGCGCTGCTCGGAGTTCTCCGACGCGCTCAAAGCCGCCGGTCGCACGACCACGCTGCGGCACAGCTTGGGCCGGGATATCGAGGCCGCGTGCGGACAGCTGGTCAAGCGCGAAAATCTGGCCCGCGCTCGTGAAGCTGGGGGTCCGGTGGTCCGTAGCCATGCGGAACGACCGCTCACCGAGACGAGTTAGCGCGGACGGGCGCCGCGAGGTGGTCCAGTGCGTCGGTAGGCGTGACGTGGGGCGCCCGACTTGCTAGGCCTACCGGTGATGGCGAAGAAGCTCCCGTCCCCGTGCATCGACGTCTGCAAGTTTCGGCGCGTGGGGCACTGCACCGGCTGCTCGATGACCAAGGCCCAGAGGAAGATGTTTGGACGCCTTGGGAAGGACGACCGGCGCTCCTTCGTCGAGCTTCTGGTCCATCAGCAGCGGACCCTCGGCGGGTACGCCCACTGGCAGCGGATGTACGCGAAGAAGTGCGACAAGAAAGGCGTGGCCCCGCTTGGGGGCGTGCTCGTGGACCTGATGCTGCGCGAGGACTGAGTCCACGATCTCTTGCTCCGAACCCCTCTCCCCGAAGTCCGGAACGAACTCAGGAGCTACGCTGCTAGCGCGGCCCGGACCAGCGCCCAAACTTCACCCCGAGCACGCCGGAGAAGCCGTCGTAGCTGCTTCGAACCGTCGTGTCGAAGCCGGTCACCCAGGTGTAGTGCACACCGACATAGGGCCGAATGTGCGGGGTGGCTCGCGGCGTCCACGACAACCGCAGGCCGGTATCGATGACCACGTTCGAGGCGTCGGAATCCTTGTCCCCGAGCAGGTCGTTCTCCCAGTCGCTGACCCGGCGGTCATCGGGGACCTTTCGGTCGTCGCCGTGCAGATAGAAGCCAAACCCTCCGAAGCCGACGAGCAGCGGGACCTCGAGGCTCAGCGGCACTCGCTGAAAGTCGAAGTAGGGGGCGACGAAGCCCCCAATGACGCTCCCGTCGCTGCGAAGCTCAAGCGTCTGCTTGCCGCGGTAGGTCCCGCCCTCGGGCACCGAAACCCGAAACGTCGCTGGATTGATCGGTCCGGGGCGCGCAAACCCGGCCAGCCCAAACGAGAGGTGCCGCCACAGCGACACTCCGATCTGCCAGCCGGGCCCGTGGCTGAGGTGGTTCCCCAACCCCATGACTCGCCAGTCGGCGCCCACGAACACACCGACCTTGGGAGCGTCGTCCGGTGGGGAAGAGGTTGCGATCGAGTCGCCGGGCTCGGCGACCAGCGTCATACAGACAATGAGTGATGCAAGCATGAGTCCTCCTGGCGACGGCTAGTACGCCGTCCAATCCGCCGCGTTCATTCCCCAGTGAAACCGAACGCCGGCGGTGCCTCGAACGAGGAACTTTCCGGCGTCGCCGTCGGAGCCAAACAAGCCTCCGGCGTCAACCGTCGCGTACAGGTTGAGTCGAGGGGTCACGTTGACGACCGGCCCGGTGCTCAGCAGCGTGCCGATCTCGCTCACGTCGGTGATCGGGTCGACCTGAATCGCCAGCGGCGTATCGACCCCGAGCATCCATGTCAGCCGGCGCGAGGCGTGCACGTAGGCAAACGCCCCGGTCTCCAGAGTCACCGCGACGGAGCGCTCGGGACCGAACCCCGGCGCTCCCGCGAACCCAACTCGAACGCCCGGCGCGACGAGCACCGCGAACGTCAGGGTGCGCGAGCGAATCACCGGGATGAACAGCGGCACCCTGAGGTTCGCGAACCCGTTTTGTTCCGTCGCGTACCCCCCGAGCACGGCCTCGGGGTCGTAGAGCCCC
>CAYGTG010000777.1:0-4442 GCA_964352485.1 uncultured Nannocystaceae bacterium
TCGATCGACAGCCCGAGAACCCTCTTCTTGGGTCGAGCCGCAACAGCAAGCGCTTCGGACAACGCGTCCATCGATGGCCACCGGCGTGCGGGATCCGGAGCCAGACCTCGGAGCAACACTCGGTGCACGGCCACGGGAACCTCGCGATCCTTCGGCAGCGGCACGAGGCCGAGGTCTCGCTTGCGGGCATAGAGTTCTGCGAGGTCCTCTGCGACAAACGGCCGGGTCCCGTACAGAACCTCGAACAGCGAAACACACAGCGCGTACTGGTCCGACGCGGGGCCCACGGCTTGTGCGCCCGCGGCCATGTGCTGCTCGGGCGGCATGTATGGGGGCGTGCCCATCACCGTCCCCATGCTCGTCAGAGAGCTCCTGCCTGAGGGCATTTTGCGAGACCCCGACGCCGAGCCCCGGGTCGTGTCCAACTCGGTGACGTCGCGGGCCAGCCCGAAGTCGATCACCTTCGCGACCCCGGTGGGGTCGATCATCACGTTGCTCGGCTTGAGATCACGATGAACGATGTCCACCGCGTGGGCCGCAGCCAACCCCTTCGCAACCCCTCGGAACGCGTCCACGACATGCTGCCAGGAGGGTCGCGGTTCTTCCTTCACCCACCTCCGGGCAGAGTGACCGCGCAGGAGTTCCATCACGATGTACACACCGCGCGATGCCTCGTCGACCCCCACGTCGTACACCGAAACCACGTTGGGGTGCTCGAGCTGAGCCAGCGTCTGTGCCTCTCGAATGAGACGGGCCTGCCACTTTCGATTCTCTCGTCCCTTTCGCGGCAGCAACAGCTTGACGGCGACCTCCCGCTGCAGCTCGGGATCGTAGGCCGAGTACACCGCCCCAAATCCGCCCCGCCCCAGCTCCTCGCGCATCCGATAGCGACCGATCGCCACCCGCTGCTGTCGACGGCCGATCATCCGCGCGGCCACGCGTTCGAATGCGAGCAGCTCCGCGTGCTCGACCTGAGCACCCGCGGGCCCCACCGCCTTCGGGTCTAGCTCGAGACTCGGCACCTGAGTGTCCCCGTCCACTACCCGGACATCGTACCAACGCCCACGCCCCGATCCGCGCGGCGCAGACCCAGCCACATGCTGCGACCCACGAGGCCGGGTCCGGGAACCTTTGCCAACGGACACGCACGAGCTGCGGCTGATAGGATCGGCGCATGCGGATTCCAGCTGCGATGGTCCTGGTCGCGGCGTTCCAGTGCGGAGCCGCTCCGGCGTCCCCGGGCTCTTCGACACCCGAGCCCACCGCGGCCGCCCCGATCGACGCGCCAGACCGAGTGCTGGCCGAACAACCGCCGTCCGTGTGCGAGACCTGGTCCCCCTCGTCCGAGCCCGACCTGATGGAAGCGCAGCAGCTCGTCGCGCGGACCGACCATGCCTGCGTGCGCGTCTCGAGCGGACGCGTGCGGTGCTGGGGCTCCAACACCGTGGGGCAGCTGGGCATCTGCGAAGCGTCCGAGCACAGCGCGGTGCCCCAGACCTTTCCCGGCGTGGAGCAGGCTCGCGACGTCGCCGTCGGCCGCTACGGCACGTGCGTCGTGGCCGAGTCCGGCTCGCTGTGGTGCTCCAGTCAGATCCGGGGCTTGTTGGGCGCCGAGGGCCCCGGCAAAGTCGAAGGCATCGACCGCGCCAGCGCGGTCGCGGTCGGAGACATGCACGCGTGCGCCCTGTTGAGCGACTCGCGGATCCTCTGTTTCGGGCGCTGGGATGCTGCCGAAGCGCTCGGGCCAGCGGTGCGGGTGATCGACAACGAGACCGATTCAGGTCGAGGTGCGGGCTACGTCCAACTCCAGCAGCCCACGCATATCGTGGCGGGTGCCTCCCACAACTGCGCGCTCGAAAACCAAGGCCGCGTCCTGTGCTGGGGACAAAACACCCAAGGCCAGCTCGGCGACCCCAGCGTAGGCGCGGAGATCGACGCGAACCGCGGCGTGCCACGGCGCGTCGCCAACCTCCCCTACGTCGACTCCATTCACGCAGAACAGAACACCACGTGTGCGGTCACCGACGTTGGCGAGCTGTATTGCTGGGGCGAAGGATTCGGACCCCAGGCGATGGGCGTCCGGGTCCCCCAAGCCCGCGCGGCCGCGATGGGACCCGGCTTCGTCTGTCTGGCCACCCGCGCCGGCGGACTGTGGTGCGGCGGCGAATCGATGACTTTCGCGCCCGAAGTCCAAGCGAGCGAGCTTCCGGGCTACGAGCAAACCATCGGCGTCGCGGTGGGCAACGGCTTCGTATGCGGTCATCGCAAGGACGGCATCGTCCAGTGCCAAGGCACCAACGAACACGGCCAGCTCGGCGGCATGCACCCCAACGAACCCGCCAGGCTCACCCCCGCCATGGTGCTGCTCGGCGGCGTGGGCATCTGAGCCGACCAGCCCCCACTTCGGCGTTCCCGGCTCGAGGCGTCGCGAACCTCAGCGAGCGATCGTCGCCGATACGACCGTCCGCGGCTGGGCCTCGAGCATCCCATCCAGCCCCAGCTTCGCCACCGCCGCCGAGGGCACCAACCGCAGCTCGAGCTTCAGCTCCACCTCCGCGACGGTCTGCGGCACCTCGAACTCGAGCGTCCGGATCTCCGAGGGCTTCAGCCGATTGTCTCGGGACATCGACTTGGACAACACCGGCAGCGTGGGCTTGCCTGCTTCGTCGACGTAGACCTTGTTGAAGAGCGACTGTGGGCTGTCCTCGTTGCGCCACACCTCAGTCCCTGCGGCGTCCTTGCCTACCGCCGAGAGCATCGCGACGCGGCCAGGAAACCCGGTGGGGAATCCGTGCCCAGAATGGTTCTTCAGCGTGACCTGAAGGCCGTTCTCTGACAACGTGCCCTCCAGGGACACCGCGGTCGACAGGAACTCTCCGTCGTCGTGGTACCAGGCGCGGTGCGGCCCGAGGAACACGTGCCTGGCGTGCTCACTTCGCGATCCAACGCTGCCACCGGGCCCGGCGATCCGAGGCATGTGACAGTCCATGCACCCTTTCTCCTCCCCCTTGCGCTCCTCGAACTCGGCACCGGTCGCGCACGTATTGACCCCGCTGGGGTTTGCGGCGGCGGCGTGGCATGCGAGGCACACGGTCTTGCGGTCCTTGATGAACTCGGGCGCAAGACCCGTGGCGTGCGCAGGCGAGCTGTCCGGCGCCATGTCGTGTCCAGCCCGCATCCGCACAACATCCGCAAAGCCCAACGCCTCGGCGCCGGACTTGCCGGTGTGCACCGTGTCGAGCATGTGGCAGGAGGCGCATGACACACCCAACTTCCCGGCCGAGCTGTCGGGATTGGCGGCATCACGCGGCGTGTGGCAGTTGGCGCAATCCTTCGCAACCTGGTCTCCCAGGGCACCCATCGCCACCTGACGCACCGCGGCAAAGATCGGATCACGCTCGTGGTGAGCACGTGCGTGCATGCTCTGCTTCCACTCTCCGACGATCTGCGCGTGGCACTCGGAGCAGGCGTCCGGGTCGTCCGGGTTCACCACAGCCTTCCGCGGTGGTGTCCCCTCTGGATTGCCTTTGGACCCGCCCGAGGCCCCGCACGCAGCGGCCGCGATCCACAGGCAAGACATCGCCGCGCGGGAGAACTTCACCGCCCCAACCATGCGGCCGGATCGCAGCTCACGGCCCGCAAAGAATGCGGATGCTCAGGGCGAACACGCCAGGTCGGTCGCGGCCCCTTGGATCACGCAGGCCAGCGGAACGCCGGGCTGGAACAAGGTGGCGCAGTCGAGGGTGCTCAAGCAGGCCAGGAACTCAGCGTGCGCCAAGCCGCACCCAGGGGAGATCGATTGGGCTTGCGCCCGTGCCTGCTGGCACAGGACGATCTCGCTCTCGTAGGTGTAATCGCTGTCGCAGTCAGCGTACAGCTGCGCGAGTGCAGGGCAAGGATCGCCTCCGACGGGGGGCTCATCGTAGCCGGTGGAACCCTCGCCATAACCGCCCGTCGAGGCGCCCGAAGCGTCCGAGGTCGAACCCGCTGCGCTGTCTCCTGGCGGGATATCCGGTCCATCGCTGGTTCCCTCGGTCAGGCTTCCCGTCTCGCTTTCGTTGGGCCAGTCACCGGTTTCGTCGGCCCCCTGGGAGTCCGGGGACTCCGAGCCGCCGGTCGAGCCCAGGGGATCGGTCCAGGTATCGCTCGACCCGTTCGAGTCGTCACTGCCGTTGGTAACAAACGGGCTGGGTCGGGGCGCAGGCCCGCTCGAGCCGCCCGCGCAGGCAGCTGCCGACGCCGCCATACTCGACAAGAACAGCAAGCCTCCCAGATACTCTCGGTCCATCGTCCGTCTCCCCACAGAAGGCGCCGCAGGTGCAGCGCAGTAGGGATGTTCGTGAACCCACCCTGAAGGTTCCCAGACGATGTCCTAGAGCGTCGATCGGTTTGAAACGACTCGCAAGGTGCGTCACTGGACGCTTGTGGCAAGGCGGGAGGCC
>CAYGTG010000778.1:0-4435 GCA_964352485.1 uncultured Nannocystaceae bacterium
GACGAACGGGGTGCCGCCGGCACCGCCAGCGCTGCCCGGCAGTGGGCTCAACGGAGCGGGAAGGGGCGTGTTCGAAGGGTTGCTCGTTCCATCTCCAAGCGGGTCACCAAACTCGATCAAAGCGCCGTTCGCATCGAGAGCCGGCAGGGGTCCGGTGCCGATGACGAGCATCGACTCGCCCTCGCGCGGGCGCCACAGCGGCAAGCCGTCGCCGGGGTCGATGTAGTTCCCGAACTGCTGAGCGATTCGCCACGTGTTTGGGTCGTTCGCCGCGAAGATGGAGTTGAAGATTGGGATCGCGGTGTTGGGACCACCCTCGCATCCAAGCCCGATGGCGTTGAAGGGGTTGTCGGTTCCCGAGTCGCAGGGCTCCAGGTCGCCCGGAGCTTCACAAATCTCGACAACTCCGCTGTCGGAGTCGGACTCGCTGTCGCTCGCACCGGTCGAAGATTCCCCTCCGCCAGTGCTCGAGGTGCCCGACTCGGCGCCCTCGGTGTCACCACGGGTCCCGCTTGAGGAGCCGCCCGAGTCGGTGTCACCGATGCCGGTGCTCGAGCCCGCGTCGCCGCCGGTCTCTGCGACATCGCCCGTGCTCGAGCTGCCGCTGTTGCTGTCGGTGTTGCCGGTCGGATCGCCCGTCGGATTCCCGGTCGGTCCGGAGTCGCTCTCCGTGCCGGCGCTCCCCGTTGAGGAGCCGCTATTCCCATTGCTTCCGCCGGTCGAGCCGTCGTCACAAGCAATAAACAGGAGCGAAGCGAGCGAAATGGTGGCCACCCGGCCAAGTTGAAAGTTGTTCATCGTTGCGTTCCCTTGGTTCTCTTAAGAGGTTCTGTCGGTTTCGGGCCAAGGCCCAGGCGAACCCGGTGCCCGATTTTCAGGAACCCGTTTCGGAACACCGAAGTGGTCCGCCGCGTCCCCCACGGTGATGACATGGTACGCCGCGCCGATCGCGGAAGACAACGGAAGAACAAACGTGGAAGCTCACGACATTCGCGCCGATCTCTCCATGGCGCCGTGTTCTGCCTCCGGGGCTGGAACAGTGGGCCGTTGTGCCCTCCCGAAACCTTGAGAGCGAGTTCTGCGGCCGCAACGCGCGAATGTGCGACCCGTCCCAGGCTGGACCATCCGCGCGCGCAGGTCACGGTCGTCGCCCTTCGCACGCCGAAGCCTGCAGTCCGATCCCCAGTTCAGCAGCGGCCGGATAGCTCACGTATCCGGGCATTGGGCCGGGCGCACTCTTCGCGTATCGTCCGCAAAACCGTTCAGCGTCGGGCCGATTTTTCGGCCGTAGCGCCAGTTCGGGCCCACCCATCGGATAATTCCCATGCCCTACGACATGACCACCATCCTCAAAAACCGTTCGGCACGGCTGTGCCTGCTCTCCGCCCTGGCGCTGCTTGGGACTGGCTGTGGCGACGACACCACCGCAGCGAGCTCGGACGGTTCGACCGGCGACGAGAACCCGACGACCACGCAGACGCCGACGACCGACCCGTCGACGACAGATGCGCCGACCACGGACTCGACCACCGCGGATGCGTCGACCACGAGCATGGGTGCTGACACCTCCACAGGCGAGCCGACATCGGAGACCACGGACTCGACCACCGGCCCCGGCGATGGGAGCACCACGATGGTCGATCCCACCAAGGGCACCGGCACCTCGAGCGGCGACGAATCCACGTCCGAGGCGACGACCACCGGCGGAATGGCGATGGACGAATGCCCCTACGGTGAGCTGATGGCGCCCGATGTGCTCAACACCACCACGGTGGGCCAGGACAGCGAGTTCACCAACTCCTGCGGTGGAGGCGGCGCACCTGACGTCTCTTACACGTTGGTGGCTCCCGCGGACGGCACGTACTTCTTCACCGCCACCAGTCCGGATCTCGCGGTCGATCCCCTCGTCGCGGTCTACGACGGCACGTGCGGCGGTCCTGAGCTCGCATGCAACGAGGATATCGACGGCGGAACGACCGACGCTCGTGTCTCGGCCTCGCTCGCGGCTGGACAAACGGTCACGGTCGTTCTTGACGGCTTCTCGCTCGGAGGCGGCGCAATCGACCTCGAGGTCGCGTTCTTCGAAGGAACCTGCCCCGACGGCGACGCGGGCAACGTGGTCCCGGTGGCCATCAGCAGCTCGACGGCAGCCGGCAACAACACCACGTTCGGTACCTGCGGCGGCACCACCGGGAACGACGACCAGTACACGTTCACCGCCCCGGAGCCGGGGGTGTTTACGTTCGACACGCTTGGGTCCTCCTTCGACACGGTCCTGTACGTGCTCGACACCTGCGGCGGAACCGAACTCGCCTGCAACGACGACTCCACGGACTCCACCTCGCGCGTCAACTTGACCATGGCGGCCAACGAAGAGGTCGTGATCGTGGTCGACGGTGCCGGCCTGGAGAACGGCGACTACAACCTCAACGTCAACTTCGACGAGTGTCCGGATGCGGATCTGGGCAACACCTTGCCCATCACGGTCACGGGGAACACCGACTTCGAGACCAACGCGAGCACAGGCAGCTGTGGTGGTGGTGGTGCCAACGACATCGCGTACAGCTTCACGGCCCCCCAAGCCGGCACCTACGTGGTTGACACCAACGGTTCCGACTTTGACACGATCCTGTACTACTTCCAGGGCGCCGTCTGCGTCGGCACCGTTCAGGCGTGCAACGACGACGGCGGCATCGGGCTCGATTCCCAGCTGTTGATCCCGCTCGAGGCGGATGAGCAGATCACCCTCGTCGTGGACGGCCTGAGCGTGGGTTTCGGCGACTATGTCCTCAACGTGACCCTTCCCGAGTGCGGAAACGACTTCGTCGAACTCGGCGAAGAGTGCGACGGCGCGGTCCTCCCCGACACCTGCTTCTCCCTGGGACTCGGTGGCGGCGCGCTCGCGTGCGACCCCGTCACCTGCCAGTATGACACCGCAGCCTGCGGGGGTGATTGCGGCAACGGCACGCTGGATGCGGGCGAGGTCTGTGACCTGTCCGAATTCGGCGGCACGACCTGCCAGTCAGAAGGATTCGCGGGCGGGCCCATCGGTTGTGGTGCGGACTGCACCACCTTTGACGAAGCCGAGTGCTCGGACGACATCGTCGTCGTCTGCTCGTCTCCGGGCTCCGCAATCGACAGCGGACTCCCCCCAGTGCTGGACACGATCACCGTCTCGGACATCGGGACGATCGCAGATGTCGACGTGTACGTGGACATCACCCACACGTTCGGCGCCGACCTCGACATCTCGTTGAGCGCTGACGACCTGTCGCTGTCGAACGACCTGAGTTCGGACAACTGCGGCGGCAACAACGACGTGCAAGCGACGTTCAACGACGAGGGTGAGTTCCTGGTCGGAACCGCCTGCATCGAGCCTATCGGCATCGAGGGCAACCTCATCCCCGAGCAAGCGCTCAACATCTACGACGGAGGGGCATCCAACGGGGAGTGGACGCTGACGGTCGACGACGACGCGGGTGGCGACATCGGCACCCTCGACGAATGGTGCCTGTTCATCACCCTCGAGTAATCGAGGGCGCAGTTCAAGACGAAGGGCGGCGCCTCCGGGGGTCGTCCTTTCTCGTGCTTCGCGTCGTGCGGCGTTCAGGCACGGGATGCGAGCGCCCGTGAGGGCGTTCCGCAGTCCCGGAGGCCTGGCGCTACAGCGGAACGCCGAGCGCTGCGCACTCGAAGGCCATGTACGGAAGGGCGCACTCGAACAGACCGACGATCCGATCGACCACGCCCTCTCCGAGCATCTCCTCGTCCGTCAGGTTCGCCATCGCGATGTGGTCCTTCCGCTTGAGGTCCGCGATATGCGGATGCTCGGCGTCGAAGCCCTTGGGGGGCCGCTTGAGGCTCTCGCCTCCGAGAGTGAACCGCTTCGTGAATTCCTCGCCGCGGGTCGCCGCAGTCCAAGCGTCCGGATGCTCGACGATGCGGGAGCGGATCGAGGCGAGGGCCGAAGATTCCGGCCGCCACATCCCCACCCCGACGAAGTGTCCTTCAGGGGAGATGTGCACATAGAAGCCTGGCGCGTGGGCGTCCTTTCCAACCTCGTGCCGGAAGTGGATCCCGACGTTGGTCTTGTACGGGGTCTTGTCCTTCGCGAACCGGACGTCTCGGTACACCCGCATGATGGACCCTCCGACCTTCTTGTCGCTCGCGACGAAGTGCTTGGAGATGGCCCCCAGACGCGGCGCGACCGCTCGAACGAAAGCCCGCGCTGGCTCCCGGACCTGCGCCTCGTAGCGAGCCTTGTGCTCGTCGAACCATGCCTTGTCGTTGTTCATCCCCAACTCGACCAGGAAGCCGAGCATTTCGGACCCAAAGTTCGAGAACTCGGGACCCGGCGGGGCCGCGGGGGCTGCCTTCTTTGTGGGCGCGGCGTTCTTTGTGGGCGCGGCGTTCTTTGTGGGCGCGGCCTTCTTTG
>CAYGTG010000779.1:0-4432 GCA_964352485.1 uncultured Nannocystaceae bacterium
CGCAGTACGACCGAGGATGCGGTCGCCGAGACGCTCGATGACCTCGCCGGCCTCGACCAGCGACTCGAGCTCCAGCCCTTGGATGGTCCCGCAGTCGAACTCGGTGATGACCGCTTCTTGGGCGACATCGACGAGACGACGGGTGAGGTATCCAGAGTTGGCGGTCTTGAGCGCCGTGTCGGCCAGTCCCTTCCGCGCACCGTGCGTGGAGATGAAGTACTGAAGCACCGTCAGCCCCTCACGGAAGTTCGTGGTGATGGGCTGGTCGATGATCTCACCGGAGGGCTTGGCCATAAGGCCCCGCATTCCGGAAAGCTGACGCATCTGCTGCCGTGATCCACGAGCACCGGAGTCGGCCATGATGAAGATCGAGTTGAACGACGGCGTTCGAACCTTCTCTCCCTCTGTGTTCTCGAACTCCGCAAACGAGATGTCGTCCATCATGGCGTTGGCGATCTGCTCGGAGACCGTGGCCCAGATGTCGATGACCTTATTGTAGCGCTCGCCCGAGGTGATCAGACCGTCGGCGTACTGGTTGGAGATGCGCTTGACCTCTTCGAATGCATCAGCAAGCAGCGTGTGCTTCTGATCTGGGATGATCATGTCATCCATGCAGATCGAGATGCCGGCCTTGGTCGCCTCGGTGTACCCGGTGCTCCGCAGGTAGTCAGCCATGAGCACCGTGGCCTTCTGGCCGCACGTTCGATAGCAAACGTCGATGATCTCGTTCAGCGGCTTCTTGCCGAGGGCGCGGTTGAACAGGTCGAAGGGGAGCGACTCGGGGACGCCTCCCTCGAAGAGCAGGACGCGACCGACGGTGGTCTCGACCATGTCTTCGCCCGTCTTGATGCGACACATGATGCGTGCCTGCAGGTGCACAGCGCCGTGGTCGTACGCCATGCGGACCTCTTTGGGCGACCCGTAGTGACCGACCATGAAGTTGTCCTTCTTGGGGTCGTTGGCGCTGCCGAAGGCAAGCGCCCGCTCGCGGGTCATGTAGTACAGGCCCAGGACGATGTCCTGCGTCGGCACGATGATCGGCTTGCCGTGTGCCGGGCTGAGGATGTTGTTCGTCGACATCATCAGCACGCGGGCTTCCATCTGCGCTTCGATGCACAGCGGAACGTGCACAGCCATCTGGTCGCCGTCGAAGTCGGCGTTGTAGGCGGTGCACACCAGCGGGTGAAGCTGGATGGCTTTGCCCTCGATGAGCACCGGCTCGAACGCCTGGATGCCGAGGCGGTGAAGCGTCGGCGCCCGGTTGAGCATGACCGGGTGCTCTTTGATGACCTCGTCCAGGATGTCCCAGACCTCTTCGGCCTCGCGCTCAACCATCCGCTTCGCAGACTTGATCGTGGTCACCAGACCACGGGTCTCGAGCTTGTTGTAGATGAACGGCTTGAACAGCTCGAGCGCCATCTTCTTGGGAAGGCCGACCTCGTGCAGGCGCAGCTCGGGACCGACGACAATCACGGAACGACCGGAGTAGTCGACGCGTTTTCCGAGCAGGTTCTGACGGAAGCGGCCCGACTTGCCGCGAAGCATGTCGGAGAGCGACTTGAGCGGACGCTTGTTGGGACCGGTGATGGTCTTGCCGCGGCGGCCGTTGTCGAACAAAGCGTCGACGGCCTCTTGAAGCATGCGCTTCTCGTTGCGGATGATGATCTCGGGCGCCGCAAGCTCCTGAAGGCGCTTGAGACGGTTGTTCCGGTTGATGACCCGCCGATACAGGTCGTTGAGGTCGGAACTTGCGAAGCGTCCACCATCGAGCGGCACCAGCGGGCGAAGGTCCGGCGGCAGCACCGGGATGACGTCGAGCATCATCCACTCGGGCTTGTTGCCGCTGTTGCGGAACGCCTCGATGACCCGAAGGCGCTTGGCGGCCTTCTTGCGCTTCGCCTCGGAGGTGGCGGTGGCGATCTCCGTGCGGAGCTTTCGTGCCTCGACCACGGGGTCGATGCGGTTGAGCAGCTCCTTGATCGACTCGGCACCCATGCCGGCGGTGAACGCGTCGAGACCCAGCTCGTCGATCAGCTCCTCGTAGCGGTCCTCGCTGAGCAGCTCGCGCTCCTCAAGACCCGATTCCTTGGGATCGATGACGATGTAGGACTCGCAGTAAAGGACCTTCTCGAGCTTGGACAACGCGATGTCGAGCACGTTGCCGATTCGCGAAGGGAGGCTCTTGAGGAACCAGATGTGCGCGACGGGAGTGGCCAGGTCGATGTGACCTGCCCGCTCGCGACGGACCTTGGAGTGGATGACCTCGACGCCGCACTTCTCGCATACGACGCCGCGGTGCTTCATCCGCTTGTACTTCCCGCACAAGCACTCGTAGTCCTTGATGGGCCCGAAGATCTTGGCGCAGAAGAGCCCGTCACGCTCGGGCTTGAACGTCCGATAGTTGATGGTCTCGGGGTTCTTGACCTCGCCAAACGACCAATCCCGGATGATCTTGGGAGAGGCGATGCTGATGCGCAGCGCGTTGAAGACGGCTGCTTCTTTGGGCTTCTCGAAGAAACTGAAAATATCCCTCATCTGATCACCTCTTCCTATTCAGCCACGATCGCGTCGTGACGCCCCGGAACTTCTCCGGTCTCAAGGTCCACTTCGAGCATCTCGACGCTCAGGCACAGCGCCTGAAGCTCTTTGAGAAGCACGTTGAATGACTCCGGCACACCCGCCTGCATGGTCGGCTGGCCTTTGACGATGGATTCGTACATCCGCATCCGACCGACAACATCGTCGGACTTCACGGTGAGAAGCTCCTGGAGCGCATACGCGGCCCCATAGGCCTCGAGCGCCCAAACTTCCATCTCTCCAAGACGCTGACCACCGAACTGGGCCTTGCCGCCGAGCGGCTGCTGGGTCACCAGCGAGTAGGGCCCGATGGAGCGCGCGTGGATCTTGTCGTCCACCAAGTGGTGGAGCTTGAGCATGTACATGATGCCGACGGTGACGTTCTCCTCGAACGCCTCGCCGCTCCGGCCGTCGAACAGGATCGCCTGACCGTGACCGGCAAGACCGGCCTTGCCCAGCGTTGCTTTGACTTCGTCCTCGAAGGCGCCGTCGAACACCGGCGTCGCCATGTGGACACCGCGACGGAGTTTGTCGGCAAAGCGAATGACGTCGTCGTCGTTCAGCGTGTCAACGAACTTGACCGCCTGCTCGGTCTCGAAGATCTTCTTCAGCTGTCCGCGAAGGACATCCGGGCTGAAGTTGGTCTGCATGTAGCGGTCGATCTGGTTGCCCAACTCGCGTGCGGCCCACCCAAGGTGTGTCTCGAGGATCTGGCCCACGTTCATCCGCGACGGAACGCCCAGCGGGTTGAGGACGATATCGACCGGGGTCCCGTCTTCGAGGTACGGAAGGTCCTCGGTGGGCAGGATCCGGCTGATGACGCCTTTGTTTCCGTGGCGACCGGCCATCTTGTCTCCAACCTGCAGCTTGCGCTTGATGCAGACGTAGACCTTGACCATCTTGATGACACCCGGAGGCAGCTCATCGCCCTTGGTCAGCTTGGCGATCTTCTCGCGGTAGATGGTCTCGATTTCATCGAGGTCCTTCTCCATGCGACGAGCGAGGGCTTCGACCAGCTCGGTGTCCTCGGCGGTGGTCAGGGAGAACTTCTCCCAGTGCTTGCGAGGAATGGTCGCGAGCTTCGCGGGATCGAGCTTGATGCCCGATTCGCAGAGCACCATGCCCTCATCGTCGACAAGCTTGGCAGCGGTCTCTTTGCCGCTGAGAATCTCGCGGATCCGGCTGTAGTAGCCGTCGGAGACGATGCTGACGTTGTCGCGGTGGTCTTTGATCAGCTTCTCGCGCTCAGCGTCCTCAATCTGCTGTGCACGGCTGTCGCGCTCGACACCTTTGCGGGCAAAGACCCGCGCGTCGATGACGATGCCGCTGACCCCCGGAGGCAGTCGCAGCGAGGTGTCGCGCACGTCGCCCGCCTTCTCACCGAAAATGGCCCGAAGCAGCTTCTCTTCCGGCGACAGCTGGGTCTCGCCCTTGGGCGTGATCTTGCCGACCAGAATGTCGCTGGGACCGACCTCTGCACCGACGCGGACGATGCCGGCTTCGTCGAGGTTGCGCAGGGCTTCCTCGCCAACGTTCGGGATGTCGCGGGTGATTTCCTCTTTGCCGAGCTTGGTATCTCGAGCAACGCACTCCCACTCCTCGATGTGCATCGAGGTGTAGACGTCCTCGCGGACCAGCCGCTCGCTGACGAGGATCGAGTCCTCGAAGTTGTAGCCCTGCCACGGCATGAACGCGACGAGCACGTTCTGCCCCAGCGCCAGCTCTCCACGCTCGGTGGACGAACCGTCGGCGATGACGTCGCCCTTCTTGACCCGGTCACCCACGCGGACGATCGGCTTCTGGTTGAGTGCCGTGCTCTGGTTGGAGCGCTGGAACTTGACCAGGTTGTAGATGT
>CAYGTG010000780.1:0-4428 GCA_964352485.1 uncultured Nannocystaceae bacterium
GCACAGGAGCAGGAGGCGGGTGTCGAGTGAGGCTCAGGCGGTGAGAGCGGAGGCATTGGAGGGGAAAACGCTCCGCGACATGGAGCGCGGCCGCACCGAGTCCGCCATCGAGGTACGCCGAGACGGGCGCGGTGGGAAGGATCCGCGGCATCGACAAGCCCGGTTTCAAGCATCGTGTCCACGTGCTCGTGTACCGGGGCAGTGTTAGGGTCGCGGCACGTGGCCTACCGAGAGGCAATCGCCCGGCTCTGCCCTGGCTGCGGGGAGAGCCCGCCCAACGAAGACTCCCGCTGTGAACGGTGCGGGTACGGCCTGCGAGCCGACCTCGCGCCGAAGCGTCCTCCCCCCTCGCGCACGCTGTTCTCGAGCGGCCCCACACCCGTGCAGCTTCGACTCGCGTGCGAGTTCCGCTGTCCGCACTGCAGATCGTTCGGAGCCACGGTGCGCGAGGCCGGCAACTTCATGGGCAGCGAGGTCCGGCATCTGGGCGTGAACGCCACCGCCACGTGTCGCTTCTGCGGCGCCGTCCAGCTGTTCGACCTCGAGCGGTTCGAGGGCAGCCCCGGCGTCCGCTGGGACCTCATCGAGTGACCGTCACCCCCCGGGGCGGGTGTCGGGCACGGACATCGCCTCGGCCACCGCTGTGGGCCCCACGCGCTTCGCCGAAGAAAGCCCGCACGCCTCGATGCCGGTGAGCTAGCAGCCCGTGGTGAAACCCGGCGCGGCGGATCGCGATGGAAAAAGACGAGTGAGACGTCGTGTCGGGTTTCACCACGGGCTGCTAGGCTTCGGTCCATGAGTACTCGGGCCGTTGTCGCTCGCAAGACGGCCAGCGGCTGGCGCGGAGTTATTCACGTGTATGACTCTGCACCGTGGGAGCTCGGGAACTTCCTGCTTATCGAGGTGTTCGCCCGCTCCGGCGATCTCCACGGATTGGTTCAAGCAGTCGTGGACGAAGGTCCGGGGGGGTGGGAGTCGTTCATCAGCTCCAAGCGCTTGGAAGGGGAAGAAGCGCCGTTCTTCCATCCCGGGGATCTCGGTGATGCTGGGTGGTTGGAATGGTTCTATCTTTTTGACGTCGCGCGCAGGCGGCTCGACGTTTTTTGCGGCGAAGCCCCGAACGCACAAGGTGAGTCCAAGGCCCGAACACACTCGTTGTCCTTTGACGCGCGGGGCCGATCCGAACCGGGGCTCTTCGAGGCTCCCGAGGAACCGTGGTTCGATATTCCCGAAGCCCAGCAATGGGCGGCAGACGACGACCGAGCGGCCTCGGAGAGAAAAGCCGTTGCCGAACACATGCAGCAGTGGTGCCAAGCCCAAGGGCGGTCTTTGCCCGATGCGCAGCAATTGGTCGCCGAGGCTCTCGCAGCCGCAATCGCGAATGCGACGTGGGCTCCCCCCGAGCCGCGAGCGTCGAAGATGGAGGTGCTGCGCCAACAGCAGTTGGCTGGGCAGGACGTGAACCCGCAGCAGATCGCCGCGCAAGTGTGCGACGATCAGGCACAGACGCTCGAGCAGTTCCAACAGATGCTCACGATGGTCAACTCTTCGCCCGCTGACGCGATGACCGCACTGCGTACCGCGGCCGGGTCCGGCAGTGAGGAGCCGATGCCGGTCCCCACGGAGCCGATTCGCCAGAGTTTCCTGTGGGGTGAAGACGACCGCTACTGGCGGGTTGAGCTTGGTGACATCACGGTGTTGTACGCGAGCGGTTGCGCGTTTCGTCAGGACATCGACCCACTGCAGCTCGTCCGGGAGGGGGGCTTCACCACCATCATCGATGACTTGGAAGCCGTTATGGCCATGCAACCCGAACTCCTTGTGCAGCTCAAGGTTGCGTGCGCTCACGCGATGAACCCCGACCGGGACCTCGAGTACTCAGACGACGGCGAAGTCTATTGTGTCACGCGGATTGTCGACTCCGATAGCCCTGGACCGGGTGAAGGCTCGCTCCAACGGTGGACCGCTCGCGGATACGAGGTCGCGGTGGGCGACGAAATGCTGGTGCCGGCCCGAGGGGGGCTGGCGTTCCACCTTGTCCTGGATTGGGTTCGGTCCGGGCAAGTCGCGGAGTAGACGTACGGCCCCTGGAACTTGGCGAAACAGAATGTACGAGGTGTCGCTGCGATGCGCCGACCCGTTGGCCACCGGCAGGAAATCAACCAGGTGAATGAGCTGGTAGTTTGTCGCCTCCCAGAACTCCTCGCCGGGAAGCTCGAACCGCAAGTGGTAGCCTTGAGGCTCTGATGCGGTTCCTCGCCCGCCTGCACGCGACCTACCTCGCACTCGTGGTGCTGGTCCCCGTCGTGGTCGCCGAGCCTCTGCACGGCTCTGCCATCTTCTTCTCGGTCACCCCCATCGCGCTTTGGTATTCGCTGCTGGCCAGGAGCTACCGGCTCACCACCCATCCGCTCGGGGCGTTGCTGGTCATCGCCGCGATCCCGGCGCAGGTGGGCTACAGCGTGTACGTCTCCGGCGGTGGGCTCCTCGAGTTCTTTCACGAGGAGGCGGCGGTCACACTCACTGGGGTGCTGCTTGGGTTGGCCTTCGCCATGGCCTATGTGCGTCCCTCGAAGGCGGCAGGGATGATCGTCGTCGCGGGCCTGGTGCTGCTGCCCTGGGTCGCTCTGAACTGGAACTTACTCCTCTCCACCCACGCGTGGCCGCTCTACGGTCGCCTGGCCTTCTACAGCGCGAGCCTCACCTCGACGCTGGCCGCCACCCTGCTCTTTGCGCGCGCCGCCCGTGATTTCCTCGACACCGGCGAGGCGCAGCAGATCGAGCTCAAGCACGGTGTCGATGTGTCCAGTCTTTCCGACCCGGACCCCCGCTCGGGAGAGATCGCTGAGAAGACGTCCCAGCCGGTTCCCGCGAACGGTGCACCGGAACCGGAGGAGCCCGGCGACGTTGTGGGCGTTGAGCTGGGGGTCGCGGAAATGGTGCCGCCCCTGGTCGGCGTGGGCGGATGGTTCCTATGCTTCGTCATCCGCGGCGTCCTCGAGTTGATGTAGCCGCGCCGCCTTCGCCAGCCGGGACGACGTTCACCAATCGATGGCGCGACCCGTGGTCGACGTGATTCGAGGTCGTCGCGGCGGGCACCGTCCTTGCTGGACGAGCGAGAATCCAAGCAGTGTCCTTGAAATGGGGTACGGTGGTCACCGTGCCAAAGCGAGCCGACGCCCCGGTATTGGCTGCCATCGTCGTCGTTGTCGCCGCGTGCGGCGGACCGAACGAGCCTGCCGATCGGGCGCCCGAGACGGTCACCAGCACCACAAGTTCGCAAGCCGGTGAAACCAGCGCCACCGCAGCAGGCGCGTCCGAAGCGTCCCGAGGCCAGACCACCGGCACGGCAGACGCCGCGGGTGACGGCCTTGATTCCCAAACCGGAGACAGCGACACGTCAAGCGATGGCGGCAGCGAGCCTGTCGTGTGCGACGTCAGCGACGGCCTGCTGCTGGTGCGCGACTGACTCCTGCGATGTCGACACGTCGGACCGAATGCTCCGCATCGCGGGTCGAAGCGGCAACGGCAAGGTTGCCGCCGGCTTGGACTCCAGCCCAGAAACGCTCCGGCTTCGGACCTTCGTTTCGGTAACGCGGACAGAGTCGTCCGTCACTCGTCGTGGGTCGGGCTCAGGCGAACCCGCGCGACGCAGGGAACGAGCTATCCCCCTTGAAACGTCGTGTCTCGACGTACATTCGCTTGCGACGGCGGTGAATTGACGTGAAGTGTCAGACACACGCCACGGTGAACGCGTCGGGAGCCAATAGATAGAGGTGCCCTTAGCGAAATGAAGTGTGAAAAAGCGGGGACGGAGGAGTAGGGCGAGCAGCAGGAGAGGGGGGCAGGAGCGCCGTGGAGCGCCGGGGAGCTGCAGCCGGGTGTAGAGCGAAGCAGGGCCAGGGAGAGCCGAGGGATTTGAGGGGAAATCGACTCTGCATCAAACGCTGGGCCCGGCAGGTCCCGCCTTCGACGGGTAGGTGGGGCAGGTCGGGCAGGTGATGTGCGCTGGGCAGGAGATGGTAGGCTTGCTACGCGACGTGAGGCTGTGTCGCCGAGGCCACCTCATGCAACTCGTCAGCATCTTCACGCTTGTCGCGGGCACCCTCTTACTGATCGCTTGGTGGCGCGCGCATCGACGCGGCGATCGTTCTCGCTGCCGCAAGATCTGCCTGGCCGGTACGGCGGTGGGACTTGGGAACCTGTTGTGGGAGCTGTATTGGGTCAAGGCAGCCGGAGCCCCTCCGCCAAAGGGCAGCCCTGAACAGCAGGCCTTGATGTTGCGCGTCGCGTTCATGGCCTTTCCGGCGAACCTGCTGCTCGTGATCGGCTTGTTTGAGCGCTCGTGGGAAGAGTTCGGGCTCAACCGGAAGTCCTAGCAGCCCGTGGTGAAACCCGACACGACGTCTCACTCGTCTTTTTCGCTCC
>CAYGTG010000781.1:0-4422 GCA_964352485.1 uncultured Nannocystaceae bacterium
TTTCTCAACAGGCTGCTAGCGGTCGCAGGCCGCATCAAACTCCGAGCCGCTGAGCTCCCGCGACGAAGCGGAGAAGAAGAATCCCGAAGGCACCGAGTTCGTTGCGCGACCGTCTCCGTCGGCAGGGACGCACCACACCAAGATATCCGAGGGCGCTTCGCCGATATCGAGATCAAAATCGAGCGGGCCGGACGCCCCCTCAAAGTCGACCGTCGCGCCGGTGAGCAGCGTCTGTAGTGTGGACCCAATGTTGTTCTTCCCAACCTCTGCCTTCGGGCCGGAGATAAACTTCGACATTTGGTCGGCGAGAACCGCCCCGGTGATTTCGCGGTCCCCGGCGACCGCGGCCGCGTAGAAGAGCAAGTACGTGACGTCGTAGGCTCCGGCCGAGCCAAACGTCTCGGGGCTCGTGGCGGGGTCGCTGAACCGAGAGTTGAACTCGGTACGGAAGGTGTTGAACAGGGCGCTATCTGTCCCCGGAATGGTTCCCTGTACTCGGCGGCGCAGTTCGTCATTGTCGCCGATAACATCGTCCCAGAGCACACTGTCGACACCGCCGTCGGGAAGCAAATACTGCGGGCGATAGCCGAGTGAGTCGTCCCACTCGGCCTCGATCGGCTGAATCACATTGGCGAACATCTCGCGTGTTCCCATAATCGCGATGATCCGAGGCGCACGCTCGATCACGAGGTTGACCGCCTCGCCGAAACGAGGAGGGTTGTCCTCCGGGCTGTCAGGGTCGCCGTAGTCAAACCTCGCGTAGTTGTCCCCGTTGTCCGAGGCCGTGGCAGATCGTCCGTTGAGCTCCAGCTGCTGCTCAACGGCAATCGCCAAGCCTGAGCCGTACGCATCCGCCTTGTTGAGCACGACCATGCTCATGTCCTCCGACGCATCCAACGCAGAGTTGGTACGAATCTGCGTCTCGAGCTGCGTCGTAAACTTCGCCAGAGCCTCCGCCTGAAACTCATCAGACGGTGAGGCGCGCCAGACCAGGCCGTTATCATCGAGCGAGGAGATCGCAATGCTGGTCGCCGCGGGTGAGAACGTGAGCGTCCCCGCAGCGATCGTGACCTCGGTCGCCATCTGAATCGTGATGCCGGAGAAGGCCGCACCAACGATGGCCGGTACTTCGAGGTCTTCCGTAAGGTGGCGAGCCGCGACAACCGCAGTATCGGAGTCCGCGTCATCACTGCACGCAATGTGCACCAGAGGACGGCGGTCGGAGGATCCTTCCAGCGAGGGAAGTCCGTTGACCGTGGCTTCGATGTCGTTGAGCGCGAGCTTGATTCCCGCCAAAGGCGAAAGGCCGGCGCCTTGACTGTCTCCGCGAAGGGGCAGCACGGACCCGAAGAAGAATGCGTCGTCGCGCGTGTAGTCTCCGATGACCTCAATGCACTCGTCGGTCAGCAACGGAACGCAGGTCGCGTCGCTCTGGCGACAGATATGGAACTCCCCTTCTTGCTCTACACATTGTAGATTTGTCGTACAGCCATCGACCTCCTGGCAGAACCCGTTCTCGGCACACGACAACCGGTCCCCAAGGGTATCGCAGTCGGCGTCGACCATACACGGGGTATTGTCGAAAGTGGCAATCGCAGAGCAACTTCCGCAGATTGTGGCCATCGCAGCAAGAAGGACTGAGACGCCTCCCATTCGGGAGATCTGGCGGAAAGAGTTTTTGGAGGCGGCGGAAATCGTCATGGTCTTTTGTCCTTGGGTCGCTGGGTCGGACGTCGAGGGCGTTCCGGACACTGGGACACTCGTAGGGGAGGAGAGTTGGCTCGGCATGTGAACGAATCCGAACCTAGAAGCGGACGCTGAGGCCAGCGCCTCGACGAACGGGAACGATAGAGGCGCTTGCCCCGGCTCGCTTCTTCCGCTTCGCCGCGTTGCTTGCGACGATCGCGATTGCAACAATGCCTGCGACGGCTGCGACACCAAACACGACGTCGGCTCCGATAGCCATTCGCCGGCCGGATTGGCCGAGGTCGCGGGCCTCTTCGGTGCAAATCCCGGTGATGCACCGATCCTCGGCGTCCGACGTCCGGTTCAGCGCGGTGATGCCGAGGCCGGTTCCCACGCCGATCGCGACGAGTGAGACAGCACCGAGCGCCCAAACCGGCGTGGTGATCAGGGGCTTGTTGTCGGACGGTCCTGTATCGCCTTCGGCGCCGCTGCCACCACGAGCATCCGGGACGGCGCCACCGTCTCCGCTCCCTGAACCGTCGCCGGACTTGTCGCCAGAACCACGGTTCGCGTCTTCGGAGGCCGCTTCGGTTTGAGCGCGAAGCTGCCTCTTTCGAAGGCTCTCCTCGCGGGCCGCGAGACCTGCCCGCTCCTCCTCCGGAGCGACGGCCCGGTAGTACTCGAGATACTCGAGTGCTTCATCGAACTTGTTGTCACGGTCGTAAGCGAGCGCGATGTTGTAGAGCAGGTTAGGGTCGCCCGAGAACGAGTAAGCACGCTTGAACGCCGCAATCGCGCTCGTGTAGCTGCCCTCGCTGAAGAGCGTCTTACCGTTCTCGAACAGCTCCTTCGCTCGGTCCAGATCCTCGGTCGTCGGATTCGATTTCGGATCAGGGGGCGGCTCCGCGTACGCCAAGGCCGGGGCCAAGGCCAATGCGGAAGCGACGGAAAGGTTCAACAGGGTCGACATCAATTCTCGGTGCATCAATCACTCTCGAAGGTCTCACAGCTCGTCGTCGTCCAACGTGGTCGCGACGCCGTGTTTCGTATTCGTTTGGGACTTGGTGGGCTCCGGCTCCGCTTTGGGAGCCGGCGGCAGCCCAGCGTTGGCTGGCGGCGATGGGCTGGGCTGCGTACGGCGCGACTGCGACGGACTCAAGCACGTGGCGGGGGACCTGGCCGGACTCCGGGGGACAAGGTCCAGGTCGACGTGAGCTTCGATCAGCACCTCGCTTGGAGCCATGGCCAGCAACGCGTGGCGCTGCTCTCCAGGCTCTTCGGGCCGGCTGATCTCATCGCGAAAGAGTTCGTCCATCGACGTCGCCGTCCGCAGAAAGTACTCCCCCGTGGTCCCGCAGGGCGGTGACGCGACGAGCCCCGCGCGCGAGTCTGAGGTGGTTTCTGGGGCTGGCATCGGCGACGTCCGCGACGCGAACGAGTTCATAGTCGCCGATCATGATTTGCGGCACAAGTCGTTGGCAATTCCGCGAAGGGCGACAGGTCGGTGCGACGTCTACCTACCGAGACCCTGATCCGCTCGGCCATCGCTGCGCTTCGCACCTTCGGTACTGCTCACACCTTCGGTACTGCCGCCGGGGATCTGCGCGGGGAGAGTCTTGCTTGAGCGCGACTTCGGTTGCCGCTCGGCTTCTCGCATGAAGGTGGACGCTGACCAAATCTCGTACGGGTGCTGATTCAGCTGTCCCCCGATGCTGCGGTTGAGAACACCGAAGCAGGTGCTCCGTTGCGCGGGCCTCCGTTGCCCGAATCGAGTTGGCTTTGTCGCCCAACCTCGGGCTCAACGCCGAAGCCGCAAAACGACCGAAGCAAACCCCCACAATGCCCCCGCCAACCACGCTCTTCCTCGGAAGTCCGCGTGCAACGCAAAGCCGCCAGACTTGCTGTAGGCGCCGCACGTCAGCATGAGCGCGTTGAGTTGGCGAACCGGCGCGACCGGCAGCACCCGGTGGCGCTCGGGTTCCGACACGATCAGCTTCGGATGGAAGGCCCCGTGCAACGTCCCGGTCCGTGCCTTCAAGTATCGCAGCGACAAGGGGAGCAGCATCACGCGAATGCACCTCGTCTTCGACGCCCGTGAGGACGGGTATCAGGTTCGGCTCGAGGGGCTCGAGTTCGAGATGCTCAACGGCCAGGCGATCGACACGCCACAGCTCCGCGCCCAGGTCAGGGACGCCATCGCGCTCGTGACCGCTTCGATGCCTCGGTTCTTGATCTCCAGCGACGCTCGCTACGTCGGGACCGTTGGGATGGAGGAGATGGTCGCGACACTGATGGAGTCCCTCGGCGACGATGTGGCTCCTCGCGTCGCCGAGATGATGCGTCAACCCGAGATGCTGCAGCAGCTCGAACAGGTCTCGGGAGACTACTGGTGGGCATGGGTCGAGATGTGGGACGCTCAAACGCTGAAGCCGGGCGCCAAGAAGGCCACACCCCAGCAGCTCCCCGCATTCGGCGAGACGTTCACCGCCGATACTGTCCTCGAGCATCTCGGGACGCTCGAGGGCGCGCCGAATCTTCGGCTGCTGCGGCTGCGCAGCCTGCTCGAGGGCGACCGCGCGACCGAGCTCATGCAGCGGCAGGTCGAGACGCTCGCCCAACGTGCCGGCGCCCCGGCGCCGCCAAAGAGCGCGATCCAATCGATGCGGCGGGTCATCGATCTCTACGCCGCCATCGACCCCAACGGCGCCTTCCCTCATCACACCCGGCGAGAGACGC
>CAYGTG010000782.1:0-4415 GCA_964352485.1 uncultured Nannocystaceae bacterium
CTGTACACGATGGGGTTCCAAGAGGACGAGCCCGAGGCGTAGCGTTCCGCGCCCGGGCGTACTGAGGGTATTGGGCGAAAGCGATGGACGCGGCCGCTCGCGCCCCTCAGTCGGAGCTGATGTCGATCGTGATCCGGTGGGGGTGCGCAGCGTAGTACTCGCCCGCGAAGGTCCGGACCTCGCCCCAGTTCTGTGGGGTGTGGAAGCTAAGGTACGCGTCGCGGCAGCTCAGGAGGTCGCCGTGTGGTGCGACCAGCGATGCGAAAGCATCCGTGACGCGGTCGGGGCCGACGTAGTCACCACCGACGCTCGGGGGCGCCTGGGGTCGGACATCGCCCGGACCGAGCATCGCGAGGGCCCCCGGACTGCACTCCGTGCCGACCAGCATTGCAACACGCTCGACGTGGACGCGGTCCGGCCAGACGTCGATGCGCTGAGACGAGCAGTACGCGAACGGACGCGTCGCACGGCACCCGCAGAAGTGGACAGCCGAGATCGGCACCGGAGGCTCGGAGGACCCCAACACGACGCGGACCGGCGTCTCGCACTCTTGCTTGCGGGCCGCGACGGCCATCATGACCCGCACGGGATCGGTGTCGTCGTCCGCCGCAACAACATCGGCGACCCCCGAACAAGCAGCTCGAACCTCGCCCGTGGTTTTCAGCGCCTCCAGTCGCTCGTAGAGCTCTCGGGGCGTTGACTCACCGATGTCCACAAGTGTGCGGAGGCCGGAGCGTATCCGGATCTGGTCCGGGGACACGAGCACCACGTTCGGGAGAGCAGAACACTCGGCAGCTGTCCTTGAGACCGGG
Source organism: uncultured Nannocystaceae bacterium (assembly GCA_964352485.1). Classification (GTDB taxonomy): domain Bacteria; phylum Myxococcota_A; class Polyangia; order Nannocystales; family Nannocystaceae; genus CAJXVA01. The sequence goes on from CAYGTG010000782.1 coordinate 813, forward strand.
CCCGTGCAGGCGCCGGTGAAGATCGCAACGACCATGACGAAGAGCGCCCGCACCTGACTTCATCGAACCCAGCCAGGCCCGGAAGTTTCACGAAGGTCTGCGCAGCGCGACCTGCGGCAAAGAGCGGTCTCGACGCCTTCACCGGGCGATTCGGGCGCTTCACGGGGGTATGGCGCACCCGCTTGCGCAGACCCGGGGTTCAGGGGTCTTAATGTCCGCATGGCTTCTCACGGAGCGCCGCCGACCGATGTCGGCAAGCTCTACGCTGATCACGCATCTCGCGTGTTTCGGTGGGTGCTGCGGTTCTACCCGCATGCTGAGGCTGAGGAGGTCGTGCATGAGGTCTTCGTGAAGGCCCTCGAGAACATCGGGGGGTTTCGGGAAGACGCATCGGCGACCACTTGGCTGTACCGGCTCACGACCAACCACTGTCTCAACCGGCTTCGCAACGCGAACCGTCGGGCCGAGCTGTGGCGCGAACACGGACAGGCACCCTGGACGGTCCCCAGCGGGCTGGCCGACCAGGACACGGTCACGTTTCTCAAGCAGTTCTGGCGAAGACTCGACGATGAGCACGTCGCCATCGGTCTGCACTACTTCGTCGATGGCATGAGCCACGCCGAAGTTGCCCGGGTCGTCGGCTGTTCGCCGCGGACCGTGGGCAACCGCATCGCCCGCCTCCGCGACCTCGCCCGCGCCGCCGCCGACCACCCCGAAGGAGCCACACCGTGACCACGCACGACAACGTCCGTCCGCTGCATGCAGGTTTGTTCGCCCGTGACGGGCACCTCACCATGCTCACCCTCGACCGCTTCGAGGTTGGCGAGCTGTCTACGCCGATGTGCGAGACGGTGATCGATCACGTGGAGGCTTGCGAGACGTGTGCGGAGCGAGTCGCGTCGATGCGCTCGGATTCCATCTCCCTCCCCGCGCCCGCGCACATGAAGCCGGGTCACGAGACGCAGACCCAAAAGTGGCTGGGCACCCTCGGCATCGCGGGAACGGTTGCCGCGGCGGCCGCCCTGCTGATGATGGCGCTCCCCGAGCCGCAGCAAGTGGAGCGGACCGACGCCGAAGACGCGACGCTGACCGCAAGTCCCTACACGACCACAGCCGAGCTCGAGGGGGCTGCGACCCTGACACCGGCCCTGGACTTCTCGGTTGCCGAGTCGTCCTCACAGGCTCAGATCGCGCACGGCGATCGCGTCTCGTGGGACACGGCGGTCACCCTGCACGTTTCGCCGCACCAAGCCGGCTACGTGGCGGTCGTCTCTGCGACCGAACAAGCTCCCGACGAACAACTCGCCGACACCGACGGTGACGATGCTCGCGCCGCGATCCATGTGTTGATGCCGGTCACCCAGCTCGAGGCCCGCTCAGGGCCCCACGCGCTCACCCTCGAGCACGCGAGCCGGCTCACGACAGACGTCGCCGACGAGCAGCTGATGGCGATCTTCTGCGAAGAGAGCTTCGACCTCGACGAGCCCTTCGACCCCGAGCTGCCCAGCCTTCGCGAGGACTGCACCAGCGTCGAGCTCACGCTGACCCGCTACGGCGAAGTCGCGGACAGCTGAGACCCAAGCGCGCCCGCGGATTCCTGAGAACCGTTCACCTCTGCGGAACGCTCCGGTCTGGCAAACACGCCGCGAGACAGCGTAACCTCCCGGAGCCACACCATGAATCAGCCGATCTCGCTCACAGTTCTCGACAACGGCCCCCTCAAGATTTCGGGAGAAGACCTGACCCTCCACTACTGCGGTGAGCCCGTTGCCGTCGAGGCCGGCAAGGATGTGTACGTCTGCCGCTGCGGCGAGAGCCAGAACCCTCCCTTCTGCGACGGAAGCCACTCGCGCACGGGTTTCGTGGCCGAGCCGCCCACCGGCGCCAAGAAGGACATCCACCTGTGGGAAGGGAAGACCATCCGCACCTTCTTCAACCCCAACACGTGCATGCACGCTGGATACTGCAGACCGCTCAAGGAGCTCCGAAAGCGTGAGCTCGACGGTGACGCTCCGGCCGCCGACGAGATCGCCCGCGTGGTGCAGTCCTGCCCCTCCGGAGCCCTGAGCTACGAGTCCACCGAGGCGGACGCTCCGGCCGCCGCCGCTGGGCCGGCCATCGACATCATCGAAGGCGGCGAGGTCCGGGTGCAGCAGAAGTTCGAGATCAACGCCGAGCTCAACGAGCGACAGGACGACGCCCGCGCCACGCTGTGTCGCTGTGGGCTGTCGAAGAACAAGCCCTGGTGCGACGGCGGCCACAAGAAGCGCGAGAACTTCAGGTAGCCTTCGCCGGTGAAGTACCTGCACACGATGATCCGCGTCCGCGACCTGGACGCTGCGCTCGACTTCTTCGTCCACAAACTCGGTCTCGTCGAGACGAGCCGAAAGGACGTGCCCAAAGGCCGCTTCACGCTCGTGTTCTTGGCCACCGAACCCGGCGCGCCCGAGGTCGAGCTGACCCACAACTGGGACAACGAGGAGCCCTACTCGGGCGGCCGAAACTTCGGCCACTTGGCGTACCGGGTGGACAACATCTACGAGACCTGTGCACGACTGCACGCGGCCGGCGTGACCATCAACCGTCCCCCGCGCGACGGGCACATGGCGTTCGTGCGCTCTCCGGATGGGATCTCAATCGAGTTGCTTCAAAAGGGCGACTCGCTTCCGCCCGCGGAGCCTTGGTCCAGCATGGAGAACACCGGCTCCTGGTAGTCGTCACTGGGGTTTGGCGCCGGGCCACGCCGCCAGCTCCCCCGCCAGCTCCGGCTCGGTGACCTCGAGCGCGCGCGCATCCTCGATGAACGCATCGGCACGTGCGGGATCGGTCTGCACGAGGGCCCGCGCCAGCACGACGAGAAGCCTGCCCCGCTCGTTCGGTGAGGCGGTCTGCGGCTGAAGTCGGTGTGCCTGCTCCAGATCGGCCATCGCCTCCTCCTGCCGCCCCAGGTCGAGCAAGCCCTCCCCGCGGTTCTTCAGCGGGTCGACGAGGGCGGGAGAGTCGGCGCCATTGTGGCGGGTCCAGATCTCGATGCAACGGGTCAGCAGAGGTACGGCCTCCTCCGCTCGGCCGCGATGGACCAGGAACTCGCCAAGGTTGTTGAGCGGATGTCCGACCCTCGAAGCGTCCATCCCTTCTTGACGCTCGAGCAACTGTAGAGACTCGCGGTACTGCGCCTCCGCCTCCTCGAAACGCCCCAGCTCCACGTACGTGACCGCGAGGCTGTTGCAGATGCTCCCGACGTTGGGATGCGCTCCACCCAGTGCCCGCTTGGCCTTCGCTTTCGCGTTCTCCAGGCGCACCGCCGCCGCCTGGAGGTGCCCCATTCTCCGCTCGAGAATTCCGAGGTTGGCTTCGGCCCCGATGCCGTCCATCGAGTCACCGAGCCCGGCCTCCTCGAACAACCGGACGGCCTCGGTGAAACGTTCCCTCGCTTCGTCGAGCCTGCCGGCCCGAAACGCGGCGCTGCCCAGATTCATCTGCAGCGCGCGGCGGGCGGCGGGAAAATACGGGTGCGCGCGCAGCAACGCTTGCGCATGACGCCCCCAGCGGTCGGCTTCGTCCTGATCATGGGCCTGCTCGGCATAGACGAACGTCGCGACC
>CAYGTG010000783.1:0-501 GCA_964352485.1 uncultured Nannocystaceae bacterium
ACCCGCCGACCCCGAGGTCCTCGTCATCGTTGGAGCCCGCCCCAATGTTGGGGCTCGAGTCCTCGTCGTCGTCGTCTGAGCCAAACGCGGCAGCGAGGTCCTCGATATCCTGGAGCCCGGAGCTCTCGGCGTCGTCCTTTGATTTCTCGTCGACCATGGTGTCGTCAGGGGTTCTTTGTGTCGTCTGCGGCACGCGTCTGCGCAACAGAGTCCAACGAACGGCATCCCGATTCCGTTCCTCTTGCGGCCGGAGTTTAGCCCACGAGTGCGGGCAAACCGCAATTCTGGGGCCGCGAGCCGGGTTCTGCGCCTTGCGCGCCCGTTCAGGGCATTTTCGAGCCTGGAGCGGTTTCCCGAAGGGTCTCGGCCTCGCGCGCCTCGCGACGGGCGTCGATGCGAGCTTGCTCTCGTTCGGCGAAGGATGCGGTCACCCGCAGGATCAGCCCGAAGCAATGGGCACTGTCCTCGAGGAGCCGATCGTTTGCGTCACTCCGCGGGGAG
>CAYGTG010000783.1:511-2744 GCA_964352485.1 uncultured Nannocystaceae bacterium
GCGTTCGCGCATTGCGCGGCCGCTGAGCGCATTTTCGCGCCTGGGGCGGCTCCGCGGATGGTCTCGGCCCCGCGCACCTCGCGACATTTGTGGATGCGAGCTTGCTCTCGTCGGCACTTCGACCGCGGCGGTGGCGGGATCGGGGCCCAGGTTTGGAGCCACGCCTCCCGGCTTCAGACCCAAAGGATGGTTGCGGGGCTACTCCGCTGGATCGCCACGACGTTCTTGTCTGGCTTCTCTGGCTGCTTCACGCTTGCGTTGCTGCTTCTGAACGCGCTTTTGCTCCTTCTCGACGACCGAGCCCATCGTCTTGAGGATGAGTTCGATCTGCGCGCGTTCCAACTCACCCCAGATCGTGACCTCGCGCCGCTCTTGCTCGACCTCGATGTCGTCGATGAGACCGCCAAGCATGATCTTCGCGGTCAAGTTGCCATCGATGAAGTCGCGGAGCTTGCCGTTCCACCAGCCGAGAAATCCCTTCGCCCCCGCCGCGTCGATGAACTCGAGCCGGAGGTGGAACTCCGGGTTGTTGCGCGCCTCCATCGTGAACTCGATGTCATTGGGGAGGTCGAACGATCCGGCGGACTTCTTCTTGAGCGCGGCGTGAAGGTCGTGCGCGACGAACTGGACGCCGGCGGTCGGAATACGCCTGGCGTATCGCCGCAGCTTCGTCAGCTCTCCCACAAAGTTTGCGGCGGTCTTCTCTTTGCCGACCTCATCACCCAGCACGGCGGGCAAGAACTCAGGCCGAACGAGTACCGCGATGTTCTTTTCGAGCAGCACGAAGTGTCGGGGGTCGTCGTCTGCACTGCCGTCTGCGGGCACAGGATTTCCACTGATCGCGCCGCCGTGCTCCGTCCATTCGATGGTCTGCTCCGAGTTCCGGGCAGCAGTCTCGATCTTCGCCTTCATCGCCTCGCGGGAGATGGTGTGATCGACGGCCAGGAACGTCTGGGTCACCGAGCGGAGGTTGGAACTCGCCACCAGGATGTGGTTGGTGTCCTTGAGCGGGTCAAAGCCACCTTTGTCCACCAAGTAGCGGAAGTCCGGGAGCGGTTGGATCATATCCATCGCGTCCTGTCCGAACGGCAGCTTGCGGATGTTCCGGGTCGAGAGCAGGACGTGATAGTTCGACGAAGGCGGCCCGAGCTTGGCGACCTTGGATTTGCGCTTGCCCAGGTCGCGCTTGGGACCCTCGTCGACGACAGGTTCCTCGACCTTGGGAGGTTCCTCGACCTTGGGAGGTTCCTCGGCCGCAGGCGGATCGGGCTCCGCTTCCGGCTCCGGTTTGGGCACCGGCTCCGCGTTGACGTCGGTACCCTGAATCGCATCGATATCGACGAGATCGACCTCGATCATGTCGAACTCGATGTCGATGTCGACGTCGAGCGGCCCTGGGATGAGGGTGAACCCGCTCAACAGCAGTCCGCCATGGATCAACACGGAGGCGACCGCAGCCACGGCCCTGCGCCGAGCGTTACTCACGGCAGGATGCTAGCACGCTCCCCAACCGCGCCTCATTGAAAGCGAGGCTCGCGCCCCATGAGGTCGGGGAGGGCGACCCAACCGGTCTTGCCGTCGAAGCAGACCAGGAGTTCCTCGTCCTCGAGGTGCATTTTGCACTCGGGATCCTCGACCAACTCGCTCAGTCGCAGGGCGCCGAAGATCTCGCCCTCGGTGTCGAGGAACCAGTGCTTGCGTTCGAACCGCCGCTTCGCGATGTCACGCATCCGCTGGAGCTCGGCGAGGTAGGCCTGCTTCTCCTCGTCGTCCCAGCGACCGTTGCGGTTGGAGTCCCAGTGCGTCAGCAGGCCGGCCGACGACGCGGCGGCCTCCCGCTCGTCGGCTTCGGCTTCGAGTCGATGCTCCAGCTCCTCGAGCGCGGCGGCCTCGGAGTAGAAGCCCTGGTCCTCGAGCTCGAGCCTTCGTTTGTGGAGCTGGTCGAGCAAGTGGGCCTCGCGCCACCGAGACGGCATCAACCCAAGGCGCTGCAAGATCCACGGCGTGAACAGACCGGTACCCGGTACGGGAAACGCCGAGTTGGCCGCGGCGATCAGACCGGCGGGAAACACCTTGACCATGTCGAGGAGCTGGGAACGAACCTTGTCACGCTCCGCAGCAGAAACCTCGCCACCCTGCGCCCGGGCGATGATGATGCCCATCGCCTCCTTGCTCTCATTGAGCTCTCCGACGAAGTTTCGCCAGTGCAGCGAGGCTGCGGCCTTCGCTGAGC
>CAYGTG010000783.1:2754-4415 GCA_964352485.1 uncultured Nannocystaceae bacterium
AACCGCTTCGCCACGTCGTCGAGCGTGTGATCGACCGTCATTCCCGAAAGTATACGACTCTCGGCGAGGACTCAGTTAAGGGTTCGCGCGCGCCGTCCGAGCTGGCTGGCGAGCCTGCGTAGCTCGACGCCGCGGGGGTGCAGGGATGAGAGCTGCTCCACGACCTCAGCGGCGCGATCGTGCGAGCCCCGACGCAGGTAGTGATGGTGCAAGTTATTGCAAACCCGAACCAGAATCGAGCGCACCGGCGCCGGGACGAGCGCATCGCGCAGCAGCGGTGCGGCGGCGGTGATGTGGCGCCCTGTGGCCCTCGTGTAAAATTCTGCAAGCTTGCCGAATGGCAGCGTCTCGCCGCCGCCGAAGGGGTCGAACACCATCGGGGCAGGCCCGTCGAGATTCACTCCGACCAGGAAATGCCCCGGGAATCCGATGCCGTGCAGATCGATGCTGCACGTGTGGGCCAGGTGGATCGCGAGTGCGCTGAGGGTGATGGGCAGCCCGTGGCCGGTTTCGAGGACGCGGTCGATGAAGCTGTTGTCGACCCGCTCATACGCATCGCCCGAACCGCCGAAGCCCTCGTCGCGCAGCAGGGCCATCAAGGACAAGGCCGCCTCTTCATGATCCCCGCGCTGCATCGCGTCGCGGGTGTGAAGCTCCGCTTTGGACTCCAGCGACGCAAGTCGATCCGCGTAGCCCGACCAGACATGCCCGCGCTGAAGGTGATCACTGAGCGACTCGAGGGCGCGCATCAGCTGCCCAGGAAACGGCTCGCGAAGCGCGATGGTGACGAACGCCGACTCGCTCACGAGCCGTACCGTGCCACGACGGCCTCGACGTTGCGACGAAACCCATCCTCGTAGTGCATCGCGAACGCCTTCCAGGTGCACAGCGTGCTGGTGTCCGTGACCCGGTCGAGGAACAGCTTGCCGTCGAGGTGATCGACCTCGTGGGCGAACGTGCCCGCCGTGACTCCCGCGATTTCATGGTCGATCGCGTTGCCGTGTCGGTCTTGCGCCTGCACGCGCAGCCGGGCGTGGCGACGTACGACCCCGCGCATGTCCGGAACCGAGAGGCAGCCCTCATAGTTCTCGAACGTCTCCTCGCCGATCGGCGTGAGCCGTGGGTTGACCAGAACCGTCAGAGGGATATCCGGCTTGTACGGATAGCGTGGGTTCTTGTCGACCTCGATGGCGCAGATGCGTACGGGTCGATAGACCTGATTGGCCGCCAGTCCGGCGCCCCGAGCATCGCGCATTGTTTCGACCAAGTCGTCGATGAAGGTCTGAATCTCGGCGCTGGCGAGCGCTTCGGGGCTCACCGGCTCGGCGACGTTTCGCAGGACCGGCGTACCGACTTGGGCGATCTTGAGGAGGGTCATCGGGCTACTTGATCACCTTGGCCTTGAGCGCCGCCTTGCCATCCTTGACGTAGACGGTGAACTGCACCCGCTTGATGTCCGGACGCTTGGCCTTGAGGTCTCGTTCGTTCTTTCGGAGCTTCGCGGCGAAGCGGTCGTACGTCAGGTTTGCGGTCGGCTCTCCGCAGGCTTGTTTGACCTGGACGAACTCCTCGAAGATCTCGCCAAAGTCATCGCCACCGTCTGAGGGGACAGCCGAGGCCCGAGGCGATGCCCCACCCGAGGGACCTGGGGAGCGCGGGGG
>CAYGTG010000784.1:0-4407 GCA_964352485.1 uncultured Nannocystaceae bacterium
CACGACCGTGCACGCCCCACAGTCGCCCTCCGCACAGCCTTCCTTCGTACCCGCCAGCCGCATCGGCCCACGCAAGTACTGCAACAGCGTCGTCGTGGGGGAGACGTCGCGAAGCGTGGCCTCCCGACCGTTGACGTGAAACGTCACGCAGTCCATTCGGAGCAGGCTACCCCAAGCGCCGGCGTGGGTCGAACACTCAGCCCTCGAAGCGCACCAACTCGCTGCGGGTGTTGCTGCCCCACGCGTCGTCGTCCGACTCGACCATGCCGACGTCGCGGCAATCGATCTCCCAGACGTCGTCGTCCTGCGGTTTGCGACGCCAGCAGTCTTCAAGTGTGCGCCCTGGCTCGCTCTACACCACTCGCGCGGTTCGGCGGAGCAGCGCGTCCAGCGGCAGCAGGAGCAGCGAGAACGCGAGCGCCCAGGGCCACAATCGGTGAACGTCGGTCGTCACGCCGGCGGTCGCGGTGGGGGCGACGGCCTGCGGATCGACGTCGCCGGCGGTGGCCTCGGAGACGGCATTGAGCCATGCTCGGTCGGCGGTCCGGAACCGACGCTCAGAAGAGGGCGGCGGGGTGAACGTATGGGTGGCCAAAACCTCGTCGTCGTCGCCGAGGACCTCGATCGTATAGACCTCGCCGGCTTCGACCGGTGCCCGGCCGCCCCAAAGCCCCGGCTCCAGGCTGCGCAAGGGCACGGGGTCTGCGGGGGACCGCCCCTTGATCCGAGCCCGAATCGAGCCCTCGTCCAGACTCAGGCCCGCGGTGTCGCGTCGCGCGATGCGGAGCTGGGCCTGGCCTCCGGCGACCTCGACCTCGACGGCGGTCTCGTCCCCAGCGCGGGAGCGAAGCGCGAAGCGAGCGGCTTGCGTCCACTGTTTGGCGAAGCCGGGCCACGTCAGCCAGGACTCGGACCAACGAGGTCCCGCGTCGGATGCCCAGGCTACGACGTGGCCCAGACCGTACCTCCAGGTGGTCAGGATGGGGTGGTCCTCGGGGCCGCGAAGCACGACCTCTGCCGTGGGTCGAGCCTCGAGCTCTTGGTAGCCGCCGAGCTTGGGCGCGCTGCCATAGTCGATGCCATCGATGATCGGGTGTCCGCGCTCGACCGTGGGGCGGAACGGCTCTTCGTGCAGGGAGGTGTCGACCAATCGCTCGGTCTCCTCGACGAACAATCCCCGCAGCTTCGTGGCGTCCGCCGTGAGATAGAACCGGCCGCCGCCAGCCTTGGCGAGGTCCTTGAGGAACGGCGTGTCCACGTCGTCGTCGGTTCCAATGCCGATGACCGACGTGGTGATGCCGCTGGCCTTGAACCGCTTGGCGAGTTCTTGAGACGTGGTCCCCGGTCCCGTGCCGAACGGGACGCCCTTGACCTTCTCTTCGCTGTCGGCGGCGTCGGAAAACAAGATGACGTGCTTGAGCGGCGTGTTGGTCTTGCGGATCGCTTCGTACGCGGCGTCGAGCGCGGTGTACACGAAGATGCCGCCGCCATCGGCCGTGATGCGCATGACCTTGCGCTTGAGCGCGGAGGGGTCTCGGACCGGCTGGGTCTTGATATCCCACCGGACGACCTCGGTCACCGACATCACGCCCACGCTGTCGAAGGGACGCAGCAGGTTGATCGACGCCGCGGCGCCTTCGTCGGCGAGTGCCATCTTGGTCTTGGACCAGCCGACCATCGCCGACATGGAGCCCGAGCGGTCGAGGATGATGATGATCGTGGCGCCGGCTTGGATCTCGGGATCGATCGGATCGATCTTGACCGGGAGCACGCGGTCGAGCTCGGACTGTCCGTAGCCGCCCATGTCGTAGGCTTGCGGCCCGCCAAGGACCAGCAGGCCGCCACCGTTGTCGACGTAGCGCGCAAGCTCGCGCAGGAATGGGGGTTGCAAGGCTGGGGCGCCTCCAATGGACGCCGCGGGAGCATTGGCCAAGACCACCAGGTCGACGTCGTCGAGCTTCTCGTGCTGCGGCTGCATGGTTTGCACCGGCACGACCTGCACATCCATGCGCTCTGCTCTCAGGGCGCGCGCTATCGCGGTCCCGTCGTGCTGTTCACCGGTAAAGACGCGGACCAGTGGTGGGTCTCCCACCAGGACCGTCGCGCTCGAGACGTTGTTGGAGGGATCGGCGTCGGCCCGGTTTGGCGTGAACTCGGCTTTGACCTCCAAGGGGCCAGGGTCGGTCTTCGCGTCGAGGTCGTGCGAGAAGGGCACCGCTGTGGTGGTCCCTGCGGGAAGCTCGACCGACGAGGTCTGCACGAGCTCTCCGCCGACGCTGACCTTCAACGTGCCTCGGATGGCTTCGCTCGCGCCGTCCATCTCGATGGTTCCCGAGACCGAGGAGCCCGGGCGGGCTTCCGCGCTCGCCAGCACGACTGCGCCCACCGCCGGGTCGCCTCTGGAGGGCTCGACCGCGATTGTGTGAATTGAGACGCCCCGTGCGTTGGCCTGGGCAACCGCGCCCGAGTCTTCCCGCTGGGTTCGCCGGCCGTCGGTGACCAGGACGACCTCTCCGCCGTCCGCGGCCGGGATGAGGCCAAGGGCAAGCCGGAGCGCAGCGTCCACGTCGGTCGCATCGACGGCCTCGATCCGAGGCGGGCCGGAAATCGACCACGGTTGTCCTGGCGCGAGCACGACCTCGGCAGTGGCATCGAACAGAACCAAGGCCGTCCGCGTACCGTCTGGGACCCCGCGCGCGAGCTGGTCTACGCGGGCCAGGGCATCGTCGAGCACGCCGTCTGGAATCGACGCAGACCGGTCGACCACAAACACGACGTGGGCGACGTCTTCGCGTTCGTGCCAGCGGGGATCCGCGAGGGCGAGGATGACACCGGCGAGGACGAGAAAGCGGATCGCTGCCGCGCCGACCCGTGCGAGGGGAGGCGCGCTCCCCCAGCTGCGGACCGCATCGGCAACGACGAACAGGAGCACGGGCAGCAGCAGAAGCAGCCAGCTGGGGCTTTGGAACCATGTCGAGAGCGCGCTCATGCGGTGCCCCTGCGAATTTGGCTCCGGACCCAGCTCCAGCCCTGGGCGCCCCAGGGCAGCAGTCCTTCGAGGAGCAGCAAGGCCAAGGCGAGCCACGCCAGAGAGCGCCAAAGCGGCCGCTGTGGGGCCCGGTGGTCTGCAAAGCTCCCTTGCAGCGCACCGGGGATGGCGCGAACGGGATCGAGCTGGGACTCGGTCACCGGCAGCACCTGCGCGGGCAGAGCCCCCGGGTCATCGGGGGCCGTGGGGGCCGCCCACTCGACGGCGTTTGCGATCAGGTTCACGAAGCCGACCCGCAAGACCAGGTCAGAGTCGTGCGGGGCGAAGCCAAACACGACGATGTCTCGGTCGGGCTCGCGAACGTGGACCGCGAGCGGGCCCTGTTCGCTGTCGAGCAAAGAACGCATGCCCTCGCGCATGCGCAGCGTGTTGGCCCGCGGCAGCTCGATCGACTCCAGGTCCACGAAACGGAACAGAGGGTCGTCGAAGCTCCAGCGCATGATGTCCGGCGCGGGGACGGACGGGCCCAGCTCGATGCCCAGCGGCGTGGGGTCCACCCCCATCGCGAGGATGCTGCGAGCCGGCGGAAGGGCTCCTGCTCGGTAGTCGGACTCGAGGAGCAACAGGTCGGCGGTCTCCGTGGGCGCGGCGTCGAACGGTCCGAGAATCCGGAGATCGACGCGTGGGTGGAGGCGGAGCGCCTCGGCGGTGAAGGCCACGCGGGTCCTCGTGACGAGCACGACGCGGACGCGTTCGCCCTCATTGCGCGGCGTGCTTGCAACGTCATCGACGCTGAGCACATCGTCTCCGTGGTTTTGCAGGGTCGCCGTGACCCGTTTGCCCTCGGGCAGCGCGACTCGGTGCAAGCTCTCCACCGCGCTGCGGCTTGGGACGGTCAGCGGGAGCACGTCCACGACGGTGTCATCGACTTCGAGGACGACTTCTGCCTCGCGGTCCGAGCCGACGTTGGAGGAAACCGAGAGGAACACTTCGGCCAACCCCAGCGCGTCGGCTTCGCGAACCGCGAGCGCATTGATGCCGAGGTTCGGGCCAGGGCTTCCGACGGTGACGATCTCTGGGGCTCGCTTCATGGCAGGCAACGACACCCCTGCGCCGTCGGTGATGAGCACGATCTCGGCGTCCTCTCCCTGCGCCATGGCGTCCGCGATGCTCAGCGCCCTGGGAAGCGCTTCTCCGCTGCCGTTGGCGGTGACCTCGGCGGCCAACCTCATGATCGCTTCGTGATCCTCGGTGAGACCGATTTGCACGGCCGTGGCTTCCCCGGCGGTGACGAGCGCGACCCGGTCCCCGGGCTCCATCGTGGAGAGTGCGCCCCGCAGGGCATCCCGAGCTTCGTCCAGGCGAGAGGCATCCGAGCCCAGGAGGGTTGCTCCCATGCTGGCGGAGGTGTCGAGGAC
>CAYGTG010000785.1:0-2411 GCA_964352485.1 uncultured Nannocystaceae bacterium
GCGCAAGCGGCCCGAGCATCACAAGCAGGTCGAGCGCCATCCTCTCAGGCGGGTACACGGCCAGATCGGCCCGCCGGGTCGCCACCAACACGACCACGACCAAGCCGAACAACAAAGACCCCGCAAGCGCCCATCGCAACCGCGTCGACAGCCCCGACACCCGATCCAGCGGTCCCTGTGCGTCGATCGCAGCGTGAAGCGCCCGAAGTCCGGAGCCTGGGTCGGAGCCTGGGTCGGAGAAGGCAGGGAACTCTCCTACCTGCGCCGGAGGTCCTGCGTGGCCGAAGGCTTCGGCGAGGTCCGGGGGGACCCCTTCGTGTTCGAACGCGTCGTTCATTGCGTCGTCCTTCCATAGCTCCGAGCCCCGGCTTTGGTTACAGCGGGATCGACGAGTCGGGTGCGGAGCTTCTCGTAGCCGCGGTGCGCCCGCACCTTCACCGCGGATTCACTGGCACCGACAATCTGCGCAACCTCTTTGAAGGGCAGTCCCTCGAACCAGTGCAGCTCGATCACCTCTCGCTGGGAGACGGGAAGGTCAGCGAGGGCCTCGTGAAGTTCGCGTGCCACAGCGGGCCTCTCGGGATCGCCCTCCTGACCACGTTCTTGGGGTTCGACCTCCCCCAGGCCGGTTTCAGGACGCCGTCCCCTGCGGCGAAAGTACTGACGCGCGAGATTGAGCGCGATCGTGTACAGCCAGGGTCGCAGTTTCGCCCCCTCGCGAAAGTCGGCCCGAGCTCGGTGCAGCTGGAGGAAGGTCTGCTGGACCAGATCCGCAACGTCGTCGCTCCGGTTGATCCGCCGGCTCAGTGTCTGCCGAAGCCGCGGCGCGTAGCGGGAGAACAGAGCATCGAACGCGGCGCGGTCGCCGGCCCGATAGGCCGCCATCAACGCTTCGTCGGACTGCTCTGCTCCGCTCACAGCGCCAACACCTGTGCCAAAGCGTCGAACGTTGCCGCCGCCGTGCCCTGAATCCGTAGGTCCACGATGCTCGAGACGTCCGTCGTGCCGGGGTTGATCTCCACCGTGCTGCGGCCGGCCCGCCTTGCGATCACGACCGGAGCCGCGATGTATGGAAATGCGCTGGTGGTTCCCACAGAAACCACAACATCGAAGCCGGCCAACAACTCGCGCTCGAGATCCGCGACCGCGCCCAGTGGCAGCATCTCGCCGAACAGAACGACCTCGGGGCGAATCATGGACCCGCACCGTGGACAGTGCGGCACCTTGGGCGCCTGCGCGGTGCCCAGCTGAGCCTCGAGCGTGCGGAAGTCGGTGACCCGGCACGTCCATGGGCAGGCCACGCAGTGGAGCTTCTGCAGGTTGCCGTGGATCTCGATCAGCGGGTTCGATCCCGCGCGCCGGTGCAGTCCATCGACGTTCTGCGTGAGCAGCCAGCCCCGATCGCTGCGGGCTTGGAGCAAGGAGATCACATCATGGGCGCGGTTGGGTTCCGCCCCCCGGCATGCTCGCTCGATCTGCAGCATGTACTTCCAGCAGACCTCCGGTCGGGCGCTCAGCATCTCCCCGCTCAGCGCCACCTCGATGGGCACACCTTCGTCTGTCGTCTCCGACTCGTACAGACCGCCGACGCCGCGATAGGTCGGCAGACCGGAGTCCGCAGAGACGCCCGCGCCGGTGATGAACAGGACGGACCGCGCTGCTGTCAGCATCTCGGCGAGCTGCTCGACGAGCAGGGGATCGACCGGCATCGAGGCCGCCTCTGAAGACAGTCGCTCGCTCACCCGCCCGGCCCTCCGCAGTCCCGCCTCAGCTCAGGCCCGTCTTCGAGACGACACCGCGGAACATGTTGAGGGTCCGCTCGAGGCTCTCGATGACTTCTTCGAGACTGTGGGAGTCCTGGGCCCGGATCTCTTGCTCGGCCCGCTCCAACACCCCCTCCGCCTTCGCAATCGCGTCGCGACCGAAGCTCGTCCCCGACATGATTCCCTGCACCTGCGGAAACAGCTCGCGAACGTCGGTGATCAAGCGTTCGGCCTGCTGGCGCTGTCGCTCGAACTCCTCCGAGGCGCGCACCTCGACCATGTAGTTCTGGCTGCTCTCGACCAGCTTTTGGAGTTCCTCTTCGGTCAGGCCAGAGGTCGCGGTGACCGTGATGCTCTGCTCGCGACCGGTCTCGAGGTCCTTGGCCGAGACGCTGACCAAACCGTCGGCGGAGATGGAGAATGTCACTTCGACTTCGACCTCTCCGCGCGGTGCCTTGCGGAGGCCCGAGAGAATGAACTCGCCAAGCAGCTCGTTCTCCGCGGCCTTGTCGCTCTCCCCCTGCAGCACGAGGATCTTCACCGAGGTCTGGTAGTCGCGGACCGTGGTGAAGATGTGCGAGGCGCTGGTGGGCACCGTCGTGTTCTGGTCGATCAGGCGGTGGAAGAATCCACCGACGATCATGATGC
>CAYGTG010000785.1:2511-4401 GCA_964352485.1 uncultured Nannocystaceae bacterium
ACCGTCGTGTTCTGGTCGATCAGGCGGTGGAAGAATCCACCGACGATCATGATGCCCAGGCTGTGCGGCGTGACGTCGAGCAGGAGCACGTCCATCGACTCGTCGACGAGCGCGGCGGCCTGAATGGAGGCTCCCAGCGCCACGACCTCATCGGGGTGGACGCCCTTGCACGGTTCGAGCCCGAAGAACTCGGCGACGCGCTGCTGAATGAGCGGCATTCGAGTCATGCCGCCGACGAGGATGACGTCGTCGAGGTCGTTGCGGTCGATGTCGGCTTCCGCGAGCGTCTTCTCGCAGATCGAGACCGTGCGGTCGACCAGGTCGCGCGTGAGTTCCTCGAGTTCGTCACGCGTGAGCGACTCCTGCATGTGGAACGTTTGCCCGCTGGGCGTCGTGTACAGGAACGGAAGGTCGATGAGCGTCTCGCGGGCGACCGACAGCTCGCAGCGAGCCTTTTCGGCAGCGTCCTTGATCCGCTGTAGCGCCATGCGGTCGTCGCGGACGTCGACGCCGGACTTCTCCGCGAAGCCCTGCGTGAGACGGTCCATGACCCGGATGTCGAAGTCCTCGCCACCGAGGAAGGTATCGCCGGCGGTGGAGACCACCTCGAACACCCCGTGGCCGATGTCGAGAATCGAGATGTCGAATGTGCCGCCGCCAAGGTCGTAGACCGCGACCTTGCGCTCGAGGTCCTTGCCAAACCCATAGGCAAGCGCGGCCGCGGTAGGCTCGTTGATGATGCGGATAACGTCGAGGCCAGCGATACGTCCCGCGTCTTTCGTCGCCTGGCGCTGGTTGTCGTTGAAGTACGCAGGGACCGTGATCACGGCCTTCTCGGTGCCACTGCCGAGGTACTGCTCGGCGACGAGCTTCATCTCTTGGAGGATGAACGCGCTGACTTCAGGGATGCTGTAGACCTGATCGCGAAGCTTGATGCGCACGTCACCGTGCGGGCCTTCGACGATCCCGTACGGGCAGGACTGCTGCACCGCCTTGGACGCCGGGGATTCCCAGCGACGTCCGATCAAGCGCTTGGCCGCATATACGGTGTTCTGGGAGTTCGTGACCGCCTGACGCTTCGCGATGTGTCCGACGAGACGCTTACCGCTCTCGGAGATCGCGACCATCGAAGGCGTGGTCTTGTAGCCACCCTTGTTCGGGATGACCGTTGGAACCCCATCTTCGACGATGGCGACGCAAGTGTTCGTGGTTCCGAGGTCGATACCAACGACGTTTTCCATGAGTGTTCCGGTCGGACCCGGCGGTCGAAGCGGCAAGCCGCGTTCGTGCCAGCTGTCCCGTGACAGAGGCTACTTCGCTTTGCACGCCTTGAGAAGGGCGCGAACGTCAGCGTCTTCGGGCTTGAGTTTGAGCGCCTGCTCGGCCTGATCCTTCGCGGTGCTCACTTGTCCCGCTGCCAGGAAGGCATACCCGATCCAAACGTGGAGACGAACCGCATCGCTCGCGCGGACCTTGTTCCCCGCCGCCTGCGTCTCCCGAAGCGCCTCCAAGGCACGCATGGCCAAATCGCGGGCCATGCCCTGATCTCCCTGGCGAACGTAGAACGCGGCGTGCGCCAAGTGTTCAGGGGTCGGCATGGCATCGGCCGCTTCGAGCAACCACGGCAGCGCCTCGGCGACCTGGCCCAGGTCGAGCCGTTGCTGCGCCCGACCGTAAGCCTCGGCACCGCGCTTCTCCCGCGCCGCCCGGCGCACAGCATCCCACTTCTGGGCGAGCTGCTTGTTGCCGGGATCGGCCCGGGTCGCCAGGAGGTAGAGGTTCGCCGCCTTGGCGAGGTTTCCCTCCCCTTCAGCGGCTTCCGCCGACTGCAGCATCGTGGCGCTGCAGGAGAGAATGCAGGCCGAATCCGCCACGATGCTGCTGTCGGCG
>CAYGTG010000786.1:0-4395 GCA_964352485.1 uncultured Nannocystaceae bacterium
GGGATGCGCAGTCGCTCGGCGCCGACGACTGCGCATCCCCCAGGACGCGAAGCACGATCGCCTGGGCCTGCGTGTAGCGAGCCGAACTCTCTTTGGCCCGTGCATCCACGAGGGCCTCACGCAGCGGGACCGTGTCGCGGGCGTCCAGCTCCTTTCGCAGCCTCGGTTGCGCCTGCAGCCGCGCGAGTTCGCTGCACTCGACGAGCCGGGGGAGGGCGTTGACGGCTTCGACGGAGTTCTCCACCACCGATGCATCGGCATCCGCGAACTCTCGAACGAGCGCGGCGACGGCCTGCTGGCGGCCGCTCAAACACGACATGCGCAGCTCGAGGGTCTCTTGGCTTTGCTCGTGATGCACATGGGTGGCCTCGCATGCGTCGAGGTAGGCCCCCGACCATGCGTCGGTGTAGCGGCCCAAGGTCCGCTCGACCGTGCCCCATGATGCCGCCGCAAACTTCGCACCGCTCGCGAGGAAGGTCCTCTCGAGGTGCTCCCGCACGTCCTCATCCCAGACATCTCGCCAGCGTTCCGAGGGGTCGCGGCATGGTGCGGCTCCAGCATCTTGCTCGGCCACCCATCCCACCGTTCCCATGCCGATGCCGGCGAGCGCGACAGCACCGCCCCATGCCCAGCGAGGCACGCGGCGACGAGGTGCGCGACCCAGCGCCGCAAGCAGGCTCTTCATGTCCGAAAACCGGAGATCGGGATCGAGCGACAGTCCCCGCTCGAGCACCCGGCGCACCGACATGGGTACGTCCGAGTCTCGCGGCTCGAGGATCTCGCCCTTGAGCACAGAGTACCGAGCCTCGCGAGACGTCGAGCCGGCGAACGGGCGCGCGCCATAGAGCGATTCCCAGGTGACCACACAGAACGAGAACTGGTCCGTCCGAGCGTCGGTCGGCGAAGAGAGGTGTTGCTCGGGCGCCATGTATGCGGGCGTGCCCAGCTTGGCCCCGGTTCGCGTGAGGTCCGGCTCCGCCTCCACAGAGGGTCGCAGCGAGGTGCCATCATCGGTCGTGACCCGCGGGATGTCCTCTTGAGACGAGGTCCGCCGCGCCAATCCAAAGTCCAGCACTACGGCACGGCCCCCGTCCTCGATCAGAACGTTGTCGGGCTTGAAGTCGCGATGAATGAGATCGCCTTCGTGCGCGGCCGCCAACCCTTGGCCGGCTCGCTGAAGCACCGCCAGAACCTCATTCCAAGGGCGTCGCTGCTCCTGAAGCCAACGCCGCAAGGTGAGGCCCTCGACGTACTCCATGGCGACGAACACCCGCCCCTCATAGGTGCCGACGTCATGCACTGTCACGACGTTCGGATGGGTGATGCGAGCGATCGCCTTGGCCTCGCGAAGCAGTCGAGCGCGCGCGCGATCACTGCGGCTGTTTGCGTGCAAGAGCTTGAGCGCGACCTTTCGGTCGAGTTGCGGGTCGTAGGCAGCGTAGACGATGCCCATCCCGCCGGAGCCGAGTTCGTACAGGACCACGTAGCGATCCACCGACGTGCCTCGCTCAAGGCGTTCATCGAGCAGCGCGTCTGCATCCTCGACGCCGTCGGTCATCGAGTCGATCAGAGTCGAGCTCGGATGACCGCGCCCCTGACCGGCCGCGTCCATTGACCCTAACGATGCCACGCGCAGCGGCGGCATGGGTCGATTCGCCGATTCGGGCCACGTTTTCTGCTCGCCAAGCTCCGTCCGAGCGGCTGGGCGACCGGATTCTTCCGCGCAAGCACCGCTTCGGTCCGCACCCCGCCGAGATCAGCCGTCCGCCTCAGGGGCCTTCTTGTACGGGGCATACTGCTCGAGCTCTTTCATGTAGTCGGGAAGCTGCTCGCGCTCATCGGCGAGGAAGCGGCCCACGGCGTTCCGCAGCCCTTCGTGCCGAATCCAGTGCGAGCTGTACGTCGCCGACGGCGTGAAACCACGCAACAGCTTGTGCTCCCCTTGAGCCCCGGCTTCGAAGAGCGGGATTTTTTGCTCGATGCAGCGCTCGATCCCGGCGTAGTACGCGGTCTCGAAGTGAAGGAACTCAATCTCCTCGGCGCAGCCCCAGTAGCGACCGTACAGCGCACCGGGCGTCTCGAGGTACAGCGCCCCGGCAACGACGTCGCCCGCTCGCCCGACCCTGGCGAACTGCACCCGCTCGGGCATGAGCTCGATCAAGCGCGCGAAGAATCCCGGACGCAGGTAATCCTGCCCGCCGTGCCGCGCCGTGGTTCGTCGGTAGAACCGATCGAGTCGATCGACTTCGTCCGGCCCGAGCGACGCGCCGGGCACGAACTCCACGCCATCGACAGCGGCCAGTGCCCGCCTGCGTTCCTTGCGGATCTGCTTGCGCTTGCGCGAGGCGAGCGTCGCCAAGAACCCTTCGAAGTCCGCGTAGTCGCGGTTGTGCCAATGGAACTGAAAGCTCAGCCGAGACATGAAGCCCTGCTCCTCGAGCAGCGCATGCTCGCCCTGCGTCGTGAACAGCCAGTGGACCGAGGAGCAGTCGGTGGCGTCGGCGAGCTCGCGCACTGCGGCGACGAGCAGCTTGGCGACGATGGTGGGCTCATCGTCAGGATTTCGTCGCAGCAGGAGCCGGGGGCCACTGGCCGGCGTGACCGGGGCCGCGATGACCAGCTTGGGGTAGTACGAAACGCCGGCTTGAGACGCAGCCCGCGCCCAGCCCCAGTCGAAAATGTACTCGCCGTAGCTGTGGTCCTTGAGAAAGCACGGCACGGCACCGACGAGCTCCCGCGAGCCGTCTTCGTTCAACAGCTCGGCGAGCAGGTAGACAGGCGCCCACCCGGCGGGTCCCCCGGTGCTCCCGCTCATCTCCAGCGCGCGAAGGAATCCCCACTCCAAGAACGGGCTGTGCCCATGGTCGAGGCCGTTCCAAGCGGAGGCCTCGACGCCCGAGAGCGCATGAACGGCTCGAATCTGCAGGGGCACGCCCCATCGCTCTACGACGAATGGAGAGGTCCCGCAAACGACTGCCCGAATGCAGGGCGATCGCGTTGCTTCAGACCACCGTACTACCCAACCGGGCGGGACATCAGTGAGGCGATCGTAGCCGTCCGGCCGAGGCATCGAGCCGCTCGCCTGCTATCATGAGGTGCGGACGAACTTGAGCGGTCGCGCCGACTCGGCGAGGCCTTGGGGCGTCCAAGTGGGTAGATCTTGCGATGAGTACGCGACCCGAAGACGAGAACGAAACAGGGGTGGTCCTCCGCGAACGGGCGGAAAAGAAGGTCAAGCGACCGCGGATGTACAGCGTCGTCATCCACAACGACGACTACACCCCGATGGACTTCGTCGTGCGCCTCTTAGAGACGGTGTTCCACCGCAACGAGACCGAGGCGACCGCGATCATGCTCCACATCCACAACCGTGGACAGGGAGTCGCGGGCATCTACACCCACGAGATCGCTGAGACCAAAGTCGCGCAGGTTCACATGCTCGCGCGTAAGAACGACCACCCCCTGATGGCTTCGATGGAGCCAGAAGAAGACGAGAACGAATAACGGGCGAGTGAGGACGAGTCATGCTCAGCGATGAACTGAAATCCACGATCAACGCCGCCATCGAGGACACGCAAGAGCGGCGTCACGAGTACCTCACGCTCGAGCACCTGCTGCTCGCGTTGCTCTCCGATGCAAGCGCATCCCAAGTCTTCGAAGGCTGCGGGGGCAACCTCGACGACATCCGAAAGGAGCTCGAAGAGTTCCTCGACGAGGCGATGGAGCGCGTCCCCGAGGACGACGACTTCACCTGTCACCAGACCATCGGTGTGGGTCGAGTCCTGCAGCGAGCTGTGCTGCACGTGCAAGGCGCAGGCAAGCGCGAGGTCACCGGCGCCAACCTGCTCGTCGCTCTCTTTGCCGAACCCGAGTCCAACGCCGTCTACATTCTCGGCAACCACGGGATCACCCGCCGAGACGTCACGCTGTTCATCTCTCACGGGATCGGCCGCGGCGGCTCAAAGTCGCTCGTTCGCCGCGCCCCTGACGACGACGGTGGCCCCTCCGGCGCCGACCCTCAGATGGACGGTGGCGACACCGCCGAGGATCCTCTGGCCGCCTATGCGGTCGATCTGGCGGCCAAAGCCGAGGCCGGCCGCATCGAGCCGCTGATCGGCCGCAAGAGCGAGGTCCTTCGCTTGATCCAGGTGCTGTGCCGACGCAAGAAGAACAACCCGGTTTTGGTGGGTGAGCCCGGAGTGGGCAAGACCGCCGTCGTCGAAGGGTTGGCGCTTCGCGTGCACGACGGCAACGTGCCCAAAGCGATTGAGACTGCGCACATCTACTCGCTGGACATGGGCGCGCTGCTGGCCGGAACCAAGTTTCGCGGGCAGTTCGAGGAGCGCCTCAAGGCGGTCATCAACGCCATCGAAGCCGATCCCGACGCTGTCCTGT
>CAYGTG010000787.1:0-3256 GCA_964352485.1 uncultured Nannocystaceae bacterium
AGCCACGACAGCGTATCCAAGCACACCAGGTCCGGCGCTGAGATCTCGAGGTGTCCCGTGATCGCTGCGACGCCTCGAAGCTGGTCGAGGTCGGACGCGGTTCGAACCCGGACGCTGCCCTCGATGGAAGCTCCGGTACATGACACCGGCTGCTCGCAGCCTGGGCCGCCCAGGGGCTCCGCGCCCGTGGATCCGCTGGACTCGGCGTCCACGGAGCTGAATCCTGTCGCGTCCGATGAGCTTCCCGCGACCTGGGTCGTGGACGAACCTGCCTCCGAGCCTGAGCTGCCGGAAGTGGCCTCACCCGACCCCGTCGTTCCCTGCCTGCCCTCTGCGACCAGCTGTGAGCCGCAGCCGGTGATTGCGGCGCAAAGCACGAGCTGGAAGCGAACCGTGCCTATCCGACCCATCGCTGCGCAGGGTAACAAAGCTAACAAAAGAATCAAAGCGGCCGTCGGCCGCCTTCGCAGTGCCTAGGTAAAACCGTCGTTCCGTGGGGATGCGCCTCTCAAAGCGCCAGCGGAAGCTCGAGGTGCTCTTCGTACATCCGGTCACGATGCTTCAGCAGCACCGGATTCAAAGCGTCCTTGGTGGCTTCGTCGAGCGACTCGTAGGCGTCCCGGAAGGGAGGCAGCATGGCGCACTGCTCGACCGGAAGCGGGGCAAACAAGGCGACGCTGCACGCGAGCTGGACGTCGGCGGCCGTGACCGTGTCGCCGAGCAGGTACTTGCCGCCGGAGGCTTCGAGCCGGGCTGCAAACATGGTGAGCAGATCGATCACGCGACCCTGGACCGCGTCGGCAGCTTCGGGGCGGTAGCCGTACTTCTTGGCGAGATACCCCGACACCTTGGGAGAGAATCCGCCCTGCCCCGTGAGGCCTGCATGCGCGCCCTGGAGTCGTCGTGACCAGCACAGACCACCTTCTCCGAGCAGCTCGTGGCACAGGCCCATCATCAGGGCCCGGTCAGCGGCGTCGGTGGGAACGAGCGACGGCTCGGGTGCGAGTCGCTCGGCCAGCAGGAGAATCTCGGCCCAGTGCGTTCGCGGCGGCTCGTCGTTGAGCACGCCGGCGGGCGCGGTGAGCGACCCGATCCATTTCGGCAGGGCAGGGTCGTCGTAGGTGAGGCGAGTCGCGGTCCAGTCGATCTTCTTGATCGCGAAGACCCCCTTGGCCGCCTCGCTCCACGGGCTGGGGATTCCGCCCACGACCACCATCCGCAGACCTGGCTTGACGATCGCTTCCTCGACACTGACGTATTCGAACGGCACGCCCGTAGCCTGCCGGAACAACGGCTTGGGGCGCCATGCGGTTTCTCCACTCGCGCTGTCCGGCCATCGGGGCGGGCCGGCCCCTAGGCCACGACGCCGGGTATCGAGGCGGTCCCGTCGTCGCCAAAGATGGCGCCGTTTTGTCCGAATGCGCCCTCGATGCCGAACGCGTCCAGGAGGCTGACGTGCAGGTCCGGCAGGGGGCGTCCGCCGCCGTTGATCTTGCGGCCGGTCGACGCCAGCACGCTGTTGCCCCCGAACAGGATGGGGCAGTTGCGGGCGTGATCGTGGGAGGAGCCTTGGCCCATGCTCGGCAGGGCGAGCACGATGGTCTCGTCGAGGAGGGATTCACCGCCCTCGGTTCCCGGTGTGCTGCTCAGAAGCGTCAGCAGAGCGCCGAGTTGTTCACTGTGCCAGCGCTCGACTCGCTCGAGCCGCTGGTACCCGAGGGTGTCCCCATAGTGGGAGAGACCGTGGTGTCCTCCGGGGGCATCGAGGAACGCGTGCGAGCGTCCGCTGAGACCGAACTCGATCATGAAGCTGAGCACGCGGGTCTGGTCGCACACAAAGGCCAGCCGGATGAGCTGGGAGAACGCGTCGACACGGCCGGCGTAGTCCAGACCCGGCAGGGGCGCTTGCGGAGCCTCCGAGCACTGCCCGTCCTCTTCGAGCAACCGCTCGAGGTCCCGCAGCGCGTCGAAGTAGCTCTCGAGCGTTGTTCGGTCGGCCGACCCGAGGGTGGTCTGCAGCGCCCGAGCATCGTCGCGCACGAAATCGATGACGGACTGCTTCGTTTGGCGGCGAAGCTCGGCGGTCGGGCCCTGTACGCCGTCGACGCCGGCGCCGAACAGTCGCTCAAAGGCCGCCGATGCGTCGATGGTGGGGACGAGGGGGGAGGCGGCTGTGGTCCAGGAGATGCTTTGCGTATAGGCGCACGAGGAGCCACCGACATCGCACGGCCCCGGCTCGCCCGAGCTCCACTGCAGCGAGGCAAAGCGAGTCTTGGGTCTGCACTGCTGCACGATGAGCTGGTCGATCGAGACGCCGTTTTCGAGGGCACCGCCGGCCACGGTGGAGATCGTCCGGCCGGTGGTGACCGTGCCGGTTCCCATGGCGTGCGCGGCCCCTGGGCTGCCCAACGCCGCGTTGTTGGAGAGGTTCTCCAGCGCGATCATTCGGTTCGCGAATGGTTGCAGGGCTGCGGATTGGGTGGGGAAGGTGAGCGCCCCATCGCTTCCGGTCGGGACCCACCACTCGGGCCGGCGACCGTTGGGCAGGTAGTAGATGAGCAGTCGCGGCTGGCTGCCTTTGGCGTGGGCCACCGACGGTGAGAACGCCTCGAGCGCGGGAAGAGCGAGCGCGGCAGAGCCCGCTCCCAGGAGCAGGCGGCGTCGTGAAATCCTCGTGTCGAGTTTCATGGGCGTCTCCTTCGAGCTTCGATCACAAAGGGGCGGGCGAGCGGAAGCTGGGGGTGTGAACCAGTCCGTCGATCAACTGGCGCAGGTCGTAGCTGGACTCCGACGCTTCCTGTACGAGCGCTTCCAAGGGCTCTTCGTCGTGGTCACCATCGACGGGGCGACCCAGTGCGTAGGTGAACAGCTTGGTGCTCACGCACGAAAGGAAGCGCGGGTCGTCGGCATAGAGCTGGGCCAGCGCATCGGCCCCTTCGAAGGTGGTGCCGTCGGGAAGCTCGCCGAGGTTGTCGACGTTGGCATCGAGTACCGGGGCCGCGACACCATCGTATTCCTCGAAGCCGATTCCGACGACGTCGAGAAGCGCGTGGCACGAGGCGCATCCTGGGTCGTTGCGGTGACGCTCGAGGGCGTCGCGGACCGGCTCGTCGCCTCCAAACTCCGGGGGCTCGAACTCGACGCCCGGTGGCGGAGGGGGCGGTGAGACGCACATGACGCGGTCGGTGACCCATTGACCCCGGCGGATCGGGGAGCTGTGGTCCGGGCCCGAGGTCGCGGTGAGCCATGCTCCGAG
>CAYGTG010000787.1:3266-4391 GCA_964352485.1 uncultured Nannocystaceae bacterium
CTCCGAGCGCCAGCAGGCCGCGCCGCTCACCGGGCCCGGCGGGGATTCGGGTCATCATCTCGCTGCCGACCGGTGGGAGGCCGTAGTGGGCGGCCAGCCGATCGTTGCGATACGCGAAGCTCGGATCGAGGAGTTCGCGCAGGGGTGCTCCATTGTCGAGGAAGTCGCCGAAGAACGCCTTGGACTCCGCGATCATCGCGGCGCGCAGCGTGTCGTCGAAGCCTGGATAGGCGTCGGGGCTCGGCACGTATGCAGCCAGGTGGCGGGTCGAGAGCCACTGCTCGGCGAACCCTTCGAGCAGGGCCTCCGCTTTGGGATCGTCGAGCATGAAGTCGACGGCCTCGGAGAGCCCTTCGTCGCTCGACAGGCGCCCTTGTTCCGCCATGGAAAACAGACGCGCGTCCGGCATCGAGCTCCACAGGAAGTAGCTCAACCGACTGGCGAGGACATAGTCGTCCAAGAACCCATCGCCGTCGTTGTCTTGGTCCGTCCGCATTCGGGCGAAGAACTTGGGAGAGAGCATCGTCGCGCGCAGCACCAAGCGCAGCCCTTGCTCGGCGGACTCCCCGGCCTCCACCACGTCCTCCCACAGACCCATCAAGCTCAACAGCTCGTCCTCGCGAACGGGGCGTCGCCAGGCCCTCGAAGCGAAGTTGCGAACGATCTGCTCGTAGCAGAGGACGTCGGCGTCCGAGGTGGGCTCACAAATGTAGACGAGGGTCCGTCCCGGTGGAGACTGGAGGTCGACGGAGCGAATCTGAAGCGACTCGACGAAGATGTTGTTGGAGGTGTTTCCCGCCGCATCATTGATGTGGTTGGTGGGAACCAGGGCGACGGTGTGCTCTCCTGCCTCCAAGAACACCGGATCGGTCCGGACCGCGCGGGTGGCCGCGCTGCCCTCCACCGTGAACGCCGGCTGGTCGATACCGTCGATGCGCAGCAGGGCCTGGGCGGCGGGGGCGGGGCCCACCACGCCAGCGCCGGCGGAGAGAACGATCTGTGCGTCCATCGCGACTGGCACGTTCACCGACACGGACAACGCATTGCCGCTGAGTGCCCATAGCGAGCCCCCCGGATACCCTCCGGGAACGGTCAGCGACTCACCCTCGAATCGCGCCGAGAAGA
>CAYGTG010000788.1:0-4389 GCA_964352485.1 uncultured Nannocystaceae bacterium
CCCGATCCCCGGACGCGGCGAGCGTCGCGTCAAGCTCTCGTATACCCAGGTCCTTCCGGTCGTCGGCGGCAAGCTGCGCTACCGATACCCGCTGGGCGGATCCGGAGCCACCGGCACGCCGATCGACAACTTCGCGTTCACGGTTCGACTCGACGGCTCGGAGATTCCCCGCGAATCGCTGGACGACATCACCACCCCCATGCTCGCGCTCGAGCGGCGCGATTCGGGCGACATCATCGAGCTGCACACCGAGCGCGAGGCCTTCTTGCCCACCTACGACCTCGGCCTCGACGTTCCCGTGCCTCAGGCCGAGCGCCCCGTCCACAGTCGGACGTTCCTGGATCAGGACGGCCAGGCCTACTTCATGGTCGCCATGGAGCCGCAGTTTGAGATGGGGATCGATGAGCGCCCCGTCCACTACGCGTTCGTGCTCGACCGCAGCCACAGCACCTCGCCCGAACTGTGGACAACCGCGCGCGGGGTCGTCGACGCGATGACCGAGTTGATGGACGAAGACGACCGGTTCACGGTGCTGGCGTGCGACAGCGCGTGCGAAGAGCAGCAGGACGGCCTGCAGACGCCCACGAGCGAAGCGGTCGGCCGCGCGCAGCAGTTCCTCGACACGCAGGACCTCGCCGGCGCCAGCGACCTCGCCGGCTCGCTGCAGCAGGCCGCCGACGTCCTGGACCGAAGCGGAGACTCGGCGCAACACGTCGTGGTCTACCTCGGAGACGGCGTCCCGACCTCGGGTGAGATGGCCCCCGATGGCATCACGGACCTCCTTCGGGGCCCCATGGCGAACACTCGGGTCCTCGCCGTCGCCCTCGGATCCCGCAGCGACCTCACCGCGCTGCAAGCCGTCGTCGACGTCACCGGCGGCGACCTCGTGCAGGCCGACGCGCGTGACGATCTGCGGGCCATGGTTCGCGAGCTGCGACTGCGCGCCGAGGTCCCCGCCCTGCGTAACGCCTCGCTCGACCTCCCCGAAGGCATGGTCATGGCTCGCATGAACAACGTCTCGGCGATCCGACCCGGGGACACCGTCGTCGTCACGGGGAAGCTTCACCACCGAGTCTCGGGCAACATCGTGCTGCGCGGCGATGGGCCCAGCGGCGCCGTGTCGAGCACGTTCCCCGTCGAGCTGTCCGCCTCCAAGGCGAGCACCAGCAGCGTCGATTCCCACCTCCCTCGGACCTGGGCAAAGATGCAGATCCAGCATCTGACCAAGACCGAAGGATTCCGAGCCAAGGACGACATCATCGCCCTGTCCAAGGACTACACGGTCCTCTCTCGCCACACCGCGCTGCTGGTGCTGGAAAACGACGCGATGTTCCGCGAGTTCAACGTCGTGCGCAGCGCGAAGAACACCGCGAAGTGGGACGGAAAGCTGGGAGGAAAGACCGACGGGGGTCCAGCGACCGGCGAAGGCGCGGCCCCAGCCGAGGTGCCGGAGACCACCGCCGAGACCGAGCGACGCAGCGGTGCGTCCAGGCTTGGCCCCACGACGGACAAGAGCAAGGAGGAGGAGGCGGCCCCCGGGCCCTCGCAGACGCCCACCATCTCCGGGGGTGTCGATGGCAACAAAGAGTCGAGCGAGGCTTTCCGCCACGAGGCCGGCGACTTCGGATTCGACGACGCGCCTGAAGCTGAACCAGAGCCCGATCTCCCGTTCGATGGAGGCGCAGATCGAGACAGTCTGGACGATGTGGTGACCGAAGACGAAGACGCCGAGGAAGAGGTCATCGGGGGTCTCATCGAGGGCGCCGGTCGCCCCGGCGGTAGCAGCAAGGCGTCCGGTTCGGCCGCAGAGCCCCCGCGCGCTGCCCCGGCGCCATCACGGCCCGCAAAGGATCGCCCCATGGAGGACAAGCGTGATGCGAAGCCGAAGAAGTCGCCGAAGAGCGCATCGCCGAAGATGTTGCCGCCCCAGGACGAATGGGCGAAGGGCGACGGCGGCTTTGGCGAGAAATCCGAGCCCTGGAGCCGTGATCAGGGTCGAAGGAGCCGGCGAGAGTCTCGTCCATGGCGCCGTCGCCCTCCGCATCTGGCGATTCGTGAGTTTCCGACGACCCGCACCCGCGACACCGGTCGCGTTCAGGCGCTGGCCACCGCCGTCGCGGCCAATCCCACCGACCGCGCAACGCACAGTAAGCTCGTTCGGACTGCCCTCGCGGTCGGACACCCACAGACGCTGGCGTTTGCTCGGGCTTGGGCCGATGTGGATCCCGACCACGCCGGCGCCCTCGAGACGCTTGCCGACGCCCTCGCCCGGGAAGGCGAGCCGATCGCACTGCGGGCGTACGAGAGCATCGTCGAAGTTCGCCCCTTCTCGTCGCGCGAGCACGAGTCCCTCGCCCGCGCCTTCGAGAACGAAGGCGACCTGCCGCGGTCGTGCTCGCACCGCCGCGCGCTGGTCAGCATCAAACCCACACTGGATCACCAAGCCGGGCTCATCGCCTGCCTTCAGCGGGCGGGCCGGGAACCCGAGGCCGCAGCCACGAGGTCCGCATTCACCAAGAGCACGGTCGTCACCCGGGGGGATGTCGGCGCATTTACGGCCAAGCTCGAAAAAGCCATCCTTGCGGCCGCTCCGAAGCTGAGCCGGCGCGGACAGCTCCGCGCCACCTTGACCTGGACCGGCCGTGACGACCTCGACGTGGCGATCATCGACCGGCGCGGGCGGAGGATCTCCACCCTGCATGACCGCGGATCCGCACGGACGCTCGAGGGGCCCGGTCGAGAGGAACTCGATCTCTCGAAAGTCCGCGGGTCGGTCTTCGTCGAAGTGTCACGGCGTCGCACCGACGCCGAGGGCAGCGCAACGGCCCCGGTCGCTGCAAACCTGGAGCTCGTGACGCCGCATGGCCGCAGAACGGTCGCTCTGTCCGTTCCGGCCGGGACGACGCGGGCCGCGAAGGTCTTCTGGACGCGCTGAGTCGTGCCCAGCAATTGACGTGGCTCACTTCCCCGGGCAGCGCGGCCACCGCGTCGGCCGAAAGCGTCTCAGTCTGGGTCGCTTCGGCCGATGCGACCGGGTGGCTCTGGAAACCCCGCCGCTGGCCATGATATCCAGCAGGTCCTTCTTCTCCAACGGGAACGGACCAAACACCATGTCTGCGAGCATCGAACTGCCGACCCAACCGT
This sequence comes from uncultured Nannocystaceae bacterium, assembly GCA_964352485.1. Lineage (GTDB taxonomy): Bacteria > Myxococcota_A > Polyangia > Nannocystales > Nannocystaceae > CAJXVA01. The sequence goes on from CAYGTG010000788.1 coordinate 3,145, forward strand.
CGATCCCTTTCGACGTCGAAATCCTGGCCAACCCGGAGCAGAAGCAGCTGCGCGAGCTCGCCCTCGAGCACACGCCCTTCTGTTCCAAGACGGCCCTGGGCAACATCAACAAGGTGGCCCGGAACAAGGCGCGGATGGCCAAGTTCACGTACATCATCGACCGCAAGGGTGATGCGACCGCGTACTCGCACAACACGATCGAGCCCGCCCAGGCCGAGGCTCTGATCGCGAAGCAAGCCGAGTACATCCAAGACAAGGGCAAGCTCATCCGCGTCGATGCCTACGTCGGCGTGGGCCCTCGGGCGATCCCGGTGCAGTGGCTCTACACGCTCGAGGCCGCGAACATCGCCGGCATGCAGCAGGTGCTCTCGTTCCCCCGCTCCGCGGTCGAGACCCCCGAGCAGCAGGCGGGCGAGTTCAAGCCAGCGTTCCGATTGGTCTACACCCCAGACCATCGCCCCGAGATGCCCGGCGGCCAGGCGATCATCGTCGACCTGGACAACTACGTCACGTACATCATGGGGCCCGACTACTTCGGCGAGTCCAAGAAGGGCGCGCTTCGGATGTCGGCCGCGCTCATCTACCGCAACGGCGGGCTGTTGATGCACTCGGGCGCGAAGGCGATCCACACCAAGGATGGCGGCGCGTTGACGATGTCGATCCTCGGCCTGTCCGGCACCGGGAAGACCACCACCACGTTCTCCAAGCAGGGCGAGATGGTCGAGCCGATCCAGGACGACATGATCGCCATCTGGAACAACGGCGAAATCTCAATCACCGAGAACGGCTGCTTCGCCAAGACCGAGGGTCTCAAGGAAGCGAACGAGCCGGTCATCTACCGCGGCACGATGCACGAGTCGGCGTGGCTCGAGAACGTCTACGTCGACGGAAGTGGCCAGCCCGACTTCTTCAAGACCGAGCTTTCGGCGGCGGACGTCAAGCGCCTTCGCGAGGTGTTGATCAACACCGGCGCGCCCGAGGCCAACGTCGACAAGTACATCGCCGGTGAGGTCACTTCGGCCGACGTGGTCGATGACGGAATCCCGAAAGACGGCTGGGACTTCGTGATGTGGAGCCAGAACGGCCGCAGCATCATCCCGATGAGCGCGATCGAGAACGCTGCCGATCTGCACAACGTGCCCAACATGCATTCGCTCGGCATCCTCAACCGCGACGAGGGCTCCGACGCGGCGACGCCCGGCATCGTGCGCTTCAGCGACCCACACCAGGCCGCGGCGTACTTCA
>CAYGTG010000789.1:0-4387 GCA_964352485.1 uncultured Nannocystaceae bacterium
CGCCAGCCCGAGCGCGTTGGGCAGCAGGTCCCACAGACGGCAGTGCCCTGCGCCGAAGAGGGCCTGCTGGAGCTCCATCAGCCCGGAGAACACCAGCACGGTGCCCAGCGCCAACCATCGCCGCCGCGGCCAGGCAGCGGTCGCGAGTGCCCCGAGAACCGCGTATGTGACGACGTGACGCAGGTTGAGGACGGCCGCGGCGAGCTGGTCCGCGCTCGGTACAGCCTCACACGCCGTTGGTCGCACCGTGAAGCCCGACTGCCAGCCGGGCACGATGGCGACGGCCACCACCAAGGCGAACAGGATCGGCCGGGCCCGGGACTCCACGGCCCCCCTACGCTTCACCCGCCCCGAACATTCCATGCGGCCTCGGAGTCAGCGGCAAAGCGCCTCAGGAGCCCCGTGACGACATGCAAGCTCCTTGAATCCCTTCGCACCCGCCGCATCGTCGACACCCACGCTACACAGCTTGCTGAGGCTGTCGAAGCGGCCCGGGGTCGGAAACAGATCGCTCGAAACGGTGGACTCCTGGAGGGTGGCGGAGCAGGCCGCAGAACCCTGACTCAGCAGCAAGCCCGAGACGCACGACTCCCAGACCCCGCCCTCACACGCTCGCTTCAGGGAAGAGACTGCCGCCCCACGGTCGGGTGCCATGCCTTGCCAAACCCCGGCCTGGCCCCAGCCGTAGTACAGGCACGACACGGGACTGCCCGACCGACACGCTCGCTCGCCCAGTTCCCGCCACTTCGCGCGCCGCTCGCTCGGTGCACTCGAAGTCCGGGGCACGAACGCGAAGCACGAGTTGGGCTCTCCAGCCTCACAGCCTCGCTCGTTGAACCAGAGCTGCTCCTCGCCCGTGACCGGGCTTCCACCCGACCACTCGCGCCGAAGTGCTGCGAGCCCCCCCGCGTAGCAAGCTCCGCCCTCCCCGTGTTCACACGCGGTGCGGAGCATGGGCAGCAACCCGGCGGTCTTCGGGTAGTTGGCCTTCGTATCGAACGCCCGCCACGCTTCGACGGCTCCGTCGAGCTGGCCCGGTTGGGCGCCGAGGATCCGGCCAAGCCGTCCGCAGCTGCCCTCGTTGCCGGCTTGGCATTGGGCCATGCAGCCTTCGAAGTCCGTGGGCTCGCACAGGTGCGCGAGCTTCAGGCCCTCGGCGTCCTGTACGCAAGCATCGTCGACAAACACGAAGCCAGACGGACAGCCTCGGAGGTCTGGACGCCCCACCATTGGAGTCGACCGTCCCGGCGTCGGACCCTGGCCCTCGTCGACCGGGGCGAGCTCGACCCGCACCAGGGCTTCGCACCCGGAGACGAGGGTGCGATCTTCGCGGCTTGCCTTGTTGCAGGCCTCCAGCGTCCCGTCGGAGGTGGCGGTGTCCTTCTCGGCGGACGTCGAAACGTTCGCGCCCGCAAACTCGAACACCTGCGCGGCAGAGTAGGACTCGGCACTCGATCCTGTGCGCATGGCGAAGGCACCGCGCGCGGTTCCAAACACGAAGTGCGTCGCTCCATCGCACTGTCCCTCGAGCTGACCTCGAAACACGCGCAGCAGGCTCGTCGACTCGACGCCCACGACCGAGTAGGCGAGGTGCAATGCTCGGCCTCCCTTCGCACGCACCGTCGCGTCGACGGGAATCTGGGCCATGTCGCCACTGAAGTTGGCCTCGAGCGCGGCCTGGTCCTTCAGCGCGATGACGGCATCCTTCTTCGACACCGGGGTATACGCGTAGTCCCCCTCGACCTTGCACCGACGCAAGATCGCCAGGCCTTCGCAGTCGTACCGGACGACCGCGACGCCCGAGGCCATGTTCGCCTCGAGTTTTGCTCGCTCCGTGGCCGACAAGTCGATGACCAGCGGGTTCGCCTCTCCCGCACGCCCATCCTCGCCGCACTTGCGCTCGGACTCTCCAAGCGCTTCAGAAGCCGTGGCTTCGTCGGGTCGGGTCGCCTGCGTGGCCTTGCTGCAGCCAGGCGCAAAGAGGAGCAAGGCAGCACAGTAGGCAAGCCGTGACGTCATCGCGGGGCGGATCATAGGGCGAAAGGCAACGGTCCGGAAGTTGCGGGAAGAAACCGGCCGGAACCGGGCGACGAAACCGCTTCGCTACGCATCTCCAAGCATTTGGGGCTGGCCGGTCGAGAGCACCACGCTATGCCAGAACGCGCCGCTGGGGTCGATCTGGCGCCGGCCACTGGTCGCGAGCGCGATGGGCAGGTGCACGAACTTCTGGTTCCAGTATCCGACCAGCATGTTGGTGCGACCGCTGAGTCCCGCATGAACAGCGTGCTGCCCAAGCGCGAGACAGAACGCAGAGTCGGATGCGTTCGCTTGGATGCCGCGAATCATGTAGCTCGGGTCTATGTACTTGATGGACATGTCGATCCCGCGCTGCTTGAAGTGGTCTCTGGCGCGATCGCGAAGGAATGCTCCCACGTCCTCGAGCTTCCGGTTGCCCGACGGGTCATGTTGAGCAGCCGCCCCGCGAGGCATGAGGGTTTCGGAGACCCCCTCTGCCACAACGACCACGGCATGGTTGCGGGCCTCGAGCCGCCGCTCCAAGGCCGCGAGAAACCCATGTTCGCCGTCGAGGACAGAGCTCACCTCGGGAACCAGGCAGAAGTTGACGTCGCTGTTGGACAGTGTGGCTTGAGCCGCGATGAAGCCGCTGTGACGCCCCATCAGCTTGACGAGGCCCACACCGTTCCAGGCGCCTTGAGCCTCGGCGTGTGCTGCCGCGATGGCCCCCCGCGCGGCTTCGACAGCGGTGAGGAATCCAAACGAGCGCTCGATCCACATCAGGTCGTTGTCGATGGTCTTGGGGATCCCGACGACCGAGATCGGCAAGCCGCGGCGCAAGAGTTCCTCCGCGAGTGCGGACGCGCCGCGCAACGTGCCATCGCCCCCGATCGCAAACAGCACCGAGACTCCGCGCGAGGCAAGAGTCTCTGCCATCTCACCAACGTCTTGCTCGCCTCGGGAGCTCCCCAACACGGTCCCGCCGTCGTCGTGAATCCGCGAGACGACCGCAGGGGTGAGCGCCATCGGCTCCTCGACGGGCTCTCGGGACAGCCCGGCGTATCCGTAGCGAAAGCCCAAGATTTTTCGCACCCCGTACCAGTGATGCAGCGTCATCACGATGGCCCGGATCACGTCGTTGAGTCCCGGACACAGCCCGCCGCACGTGACGATGCCGCAGGTGATGGTGCTGGGGTCGAAGGCGATCTTTCGACGAGGACCTGCACGCTCAAAGGACGACGGGACTTCATCGCCCAGTAGCTGTCCGACCTCACCGGCCACGAGGACGCGACGCCCCTCGTCGACCCACGGGACGCTCTCGCCCAGCGGCGAATCGAAGGACGCCTCGTGGATGCGTTGGATGTCGAGATCGGCGCGGGCGGGCAGCGGATGCGGCACGTCGGGATCCTCGCGCGGCCCACCGCCGTACGCAACGCCTTCGTGCACGAACCGTGAGCGCAGCTTGCTCAACAAAAGCGCTTCGCACCCCAGGGTGCCAAAGCGACGCAACGGACAGAGTTCTGTACAACGTCCCCTCTGAGCAGGCCCACACCATGACCCGGGGTGGGCTTTCTCGTGGGCGCACATATCGGAAGGCCCGTTTTGCGGCGGCGACTCTTGGGGACGGGCCCAAGATCTTGCGTGTTCATCGCGTACTGGGGCGCAAATCCCCAATCGACGGCGTTCTGTTCACGGCCCGTTCACGAACGGGGGCGCTTCGAAAGCGCTCCGCAAGCCACGCAGCGGATCGTGGCGAGACCCCGCAAGCTTAGTTTGTAAGGACCTCCGACATGAACGCACTGCTTCAACTCCTCGTCCCCGCCTCCCTCCTCTTCGCAGCTCCCGCCGCGGACACCCCCGCCCAAGGGCGCGGCAAGAAAGCCAGCAAAATGCAGCGGCTCGACGCCGACGGCAGCGGAACCCTGAGCGCCACCGAAGTGGCCGGCACCAAGCTGGAGACACGCTTCTCCAAGGTCGACGCCGACGGCGATGGCCAGCTGACCCGCGACGAAATGCGCGCCCACCACAAGGCCCATCGCGGCAAAGAGGGCAAGAAGGGCAAAGACCGAGACCATCGGGCCCGCGGCAAAGAGCGCTTCGCAAAGCGCGACGTCGACGGCAACGGCTCCCTGAGCGCGGCCGAAGTGGCCGGCACCAAGATGGAGAAGCGCTTCTCCAAGCTCGACGCCAACAGTGACGGCGAGGTGACCATGGCCGAAATGCGCGCCGCCAAGAAGGAGCGCAAGGGCGAGCAGGATGGGGACGAGGAGATGGAGCAGGACGGCCAGACCCAGAAAGTCGATGACCAGGAGAAGGACGAGCACGAGCACGAAGAAGGGGACAAGGACGACGGCGAGCACGACGGCACGGG
>CAYGTG010000790.1:0-4387 GCA_964352485.1 uncultured Nannocystaceae bacterium
TGCCGTCCTCTCGCATCTGCTGGTCCTGCTCGTTGCCATCGATGCCGAAGGCGGCCTCGGGCGGCTCGACGTCCGGCGTGAGCGGGGGCTCGGGAGAGGATAGCGGCGGAGGCTCTACGGGGGGCGGCGAGACGGGGGAAGGCCCGGACCCGGAGCCCTCCAGCGACCCGCTCGATGATCTACCCACGGGTGACGAGCAGTGGCAGGCCCTGTGCGCACGCGGTCACGGTGATGCGATCGCCGAGGCGTTCTGCGCCGGGGATTCGCCGCCGCAGATCACCAGCATCACCGAGCTGCTGGAGCTGATTGGGCTGGGCTTTGAGCCCGGCAACATCAGCAACGCGGAGAACGGCAACCCTGGCTTCACGCTGGCCTACCACTCCACCGCCGTCAGCGGGCGCTTCGTCAACCCGCTCAACCCGCGGGCGTTCGTCTTCACGTCTCCGGTCGGCGGCGTGGTGTTTCCGCCCTCGGACACCCCGGACCCCAACCTGGTGATGACCGGCTTCGCCCGCGGCGAGCCGTTCGTGGAGCTGGTCGCCAACGATCCGTTCGCCGACGTGCTGCGCTTCTACCTGTTCCGGTTCAACGTGCCGTGCGAGGACGACCCCGCCGGCTGCACCAACGCCGAGCTGCTCACGCCGAGCATCGAGTCGGGCTTCGTGGGGTACTCGCTGTATGACGAGGGGGACGTCGGCAACACGGTGCTCGACTGCCTGCAGTGCCACCAGCCCGACGGCCCCGGCACGCCGAAGATGCTGCGAATGCAGGAGTTCGAAGAGGGCTGGACGCACTGGTTTTATCCCAACCGTCCTCAGAACCGCGAAGCGATGGAGACGTTTGTCGACGCCCACGAAGGAGAGGCCTACGGGGGGATCCCGGCCGAGGCGCTCACCCGACAAGCGCTGCTCGAGAGCGGAGAGGGAGCCGCGCGACCGGTGCCGTTCCACCTGGTGATGCGCAACGAGGGCTTCACGAACCAGCCCAACGAGTTCCTGACCGAGCCGATCCGGGCCGAGCGGGAATCGGCCGGATGCGACTCCGCGCTGCAGCCCACCTCGAGCTGCAGCCCCACGTGGGACGCGATCTACGCCGAGGCCGTGGCCGGCAACGAGATCGGCGCGCCGTACTTCGACGGGCACATCACCGATCCCGACAAGCTCTCGTCTGCCTCCATCTCCTACCGCGCGACGATGCTCGGCGTGAGCCCGCCCGAGGACATGACCGACATTCGCGACGTGGTGCTCGACGAGGCCGCGCCCTACCTGTCCTACGCGCCCGCACCAGGTCTCGACGGTCGCGGCATTCTCGATCACATGTGCCGGCACTGCCACAACTCGAGCCTCGACCCATCGATCTCTCGAGCGAACTTCAACGTGGACGAGCTCGACGCATTGCCGGATTGGACCAAGGACGAGGCGATCCGGCGGTTGCAGCTGCCCGAGGACGACATCGAGCGCATGCCGCCTCAGCGATTCCACACGCTGTCGCCGGCCGAGATCGATCTTGTGATCGAGGCGCTCTCGGACTGAGGGACGCCTCCATATCGGCAGAACCGATCGATGACACCGTGAGTCCTGGACCAGCTTTCACTCCTGTGCTCCCGAACACGGATCGCAGGGACCCGAGGGGGTGTCGCAGTTGTCTGGTCCACACTCGGTGGGATAGAGCGCCCCGTTGACGCAGGCTTGACCCGGCGCGCAGTCGAGCGAGGGGTCACACTCGGGCGCAGGCTCGCAGAACCCGATGAACTCGTCGCAGTTGTCGGGGCCGCACACGGTGGGGAACAGATGGATGCCCACACAGGTCGCGACGGCTTCGCACGCGAGCGTCGGGTCGCAGTCTCGTACTGCTCCAAGTACGGCCTCGCTCCCCGGAGATACTCCTTCGTGGCTCGAGGTGGCCCTGACGTCGGACTCGGATCCTGGGCCATCGTCGCAGGCAGGGAGGAGCGCAACGAGGCCACACAGCAGCATGGAGGGAAGGTTCCTCTTCAACATCAGAGGGGTCCTGCCCCTCGATTTGCCGATGCGACGTGTCGGCTCCTTACATTCACCAAAAGGAATGTCCTCTCGTGAAAGGCGTCATTCGCGCCGGGATCGGGGCGGGATGCCGACCGGCCTGGGCCGACACTCGAGGGAGAAGAAAAACGTCCGTGCATCATGAAGGTCCCGTTGACCGCACCTGGAGACAACCCATCGGTGTCCCGCGAGCGGCTGCGTTCCCTCAGTGCACGTGTCTCGCCGCCAGCTGTAGCAGCAACGGCGGGTCGCTTTTCCGTTTTTTCGCCGCGCAGTCAGCCGGGGGTCGCGCGGCTGCCCGGCTATCCTCACACGGATGTTCGAGCCCGACGTGGTCGCATACACCGACGGAGGATGCCGAGGAAACCCAGGTATCGGGGGCTGGGGCTTCGTGCTGATCCACCCCACGACGAGGACCGCGTTGGAGCGCGCCGGCGGCATCCTCGAAGCAACCAACAATCGCATGGAGCTGACCGCGGCCCTCGAGGCGCTGTCGAATGTTCGCCGCCCCAACAGCCGCGTGCTGATATGTACCGACAGCCGATATGTGATCGACTGCTGCTCCAAGTGGATGGCCGGCTGGAAGGAGCGGGGTTGGGTCCGCAAGGATGGCGCGCTCAAGAACCTCGAGCTGCTCCAAGCGCTCGACGTTGCGCTCTCCCGTCACGATGTTCGCTGGCAGTGGGTCGCAGGCCACAGTGGGGACGACGGGAACGAGCGCGCGGACGCACTCGCGAATCTGGCCATGGACGCAGTCTCCAGCGGTCGCGAGGCGAGCTACGAGCACCGAACCCGGTGGGCCGGCGGCCTCCCCTGAGGCCCGTGGCTCAAGATGATGACCGGCGACTACGCATCCATGCTCACCCTTCGGGGTGTCGCGGTCGAACGAGATGCGTCGGATTCGCCGCTTCGTCGGCTTGAACCTTCACTTCCCGCCGGTCCAGTGTTGACCCTCGAGGATCGCGAGGTGGTGCAGCGAGGCTCAGGCGCAGCTCGGCTTCTGCAGCGTGCGATCGAGGCGTAGTCTCCAGGCGCAAGCCATGCCGCAGTCGAACGACACCAACCGCCAGCTCGTCCTCGCCCAGCGCCCCAAGGGGGAGCCTACGGGCGACACGCTCCGCCTCGAAACCACCGACATCCCGACCGCCGGGGAAGGGCAGATGCTGCTGCGCAACGAGTACTTGTCCCTCGACCCCTACATGCGGGGCCGAATGAGCGCCGCCAAGTCTTACGCCGAGCCGGTCGAGGTGGGCGCGGTGATGGTCGGCGGCACGGTCTCGCAGGTCGTCAGCTCCAACCTCGATCGCTTCGCGGAAGGTGACTGGGTCGTGGCGTTCGGTGGGTGGCAAGACTACGCGCTCTCCGATGGCCGCGGCGTCGTCAACCTTGGCAAGAGCCCGGAACATCCGACTTGGGCGCTGGGGGTGCTGGGGATGCCGGGCCTCACGGCGTACGCCGGCCTGACGCAGATCGGGCAGCCCAAAGAGGGCGAGACGCTCGTCGTGGCGGCGGCGAGCGGACCCGTCGGCGCGACGGTCGGACAGATCGGAAAGATCCTCGGCTGCCATGTCGTCGGCGTTGCGGGCGGACCGAAGAAGTGCGCCCACGTCGTGGAGACGTTGGGCTTCGATGCTTGCATCGACTACAAGGCCGAGGGTTTTCCGGAGGCGTTGCGTGCCGCGGTCCCGGGCGGCATCGATATTTACTTCGAGAACGTGGGCGGAGCGGTCTTCGACGCTGTCATGCCGTTGCTCAACACTTCGGCCCGGATCCCCCTGTGCGGCATCGTCTCTCAGTACAACGCCACGCGCTTGCCCGAGGGGCCCGACCGCATGAACTACCTCATGGGGCAGCTGCTGCGCCTTCGGGCGACGATGCGCGGCTTCATCGTCTTCGACGACTTCGGCCACCTCTACCCCGAGTTCGCCAAGACCGTGGGTGCGTGGGTGAAGGAGGGCAAGATCCAATACCGCGAAGAGGTTATCGCGGGCCTCGAGCAAGCCCCGGCGGCGTTCATTGGCCTGCTGCGTGGCGAGGCATTTGGCAAGCGGGTGATTCACATTGCGGGGTGAGCAGGATCCACAGGGCGAACGGCCGGCGCCCCGGTTCCGATGTGGAACGCAGCGGAATCGAGTCCGGCGGGCCGGCCCAACTCCCGCGTGGCGCTCTCAGCTGGCACCATGGATGCGATGAGACTGCGCGGGCTGCTACTCGCCCTTTCGATTCTGGGACTGGCTTCCGGCTGCGCCGGCCATGACGACAAGGAGGGCAAGGCGCCTGTGCCTGTCGCCACGACACCGCCGCCCGAGCCCGAGCCTGAGCCTGAGCCTGAGCCCGAGCCAGCGGTGAACGTGAAGGTCTCGGTG
>CAYGTG010000791.1:0-1431 GCA_964352485.1 uncultured Nannocystaceae bacterium
TCAGCTGAGGCGCCAGGACCGATGCCGTGAAGCCCCATCTCCGGGTTCCTGCGCTATGGTGGAGCCCACGGCGGAGCTTCCAGCGTATGATCGTGGGGTTGGTGTCGGGGTCGGGCGGGTCTTGTCCGGGGTCTTTGATCCGGGCCCGCACCACGCCGAAGTCAAACCCACCACTGAGCCAGTGGTTGCCCAGGCTCACGCTCGACAGCATCCAGTGGTCTCGCTGCTGGAAGGACGGCGTCTTGGGTTCGCCGTCGACCTTGGGCGGCGGATAGAACGTCTGCCGGTAGTGCACGCCCCACTCGACGTGGCGCATCCGCACGAACGCCACCGAGACCTCGGGCCGCACCTGCGGGAGCCGTTGGTCGGGAACCCAGTGGGTCTGAAAACCGACCACCAGGTGATCGAGAATGCCCAGGTGCATGCGCAGCGCGTACAGATGCGGCCACCCTCCTGCTGCGCTGACCTGAAGCACGCCGTGGTCGATGAAGCGCGCGCTGTAGGGGACCTCTCGAGTGAGGTACCGACGCAGTGGCGGCGTGTCGGCCGAGGGCGGAGCCTCGACGGTCACCTCGGGCGCCATCAGCACCACACTGCTGAGCACGGCCGCGAGCACGGGAGCATTGAATCGCCGACGGACGCCCAGCGCAACGGTTTTCCAGCCGAACCGGTGGCAACAGCCGCCATTGAAGCCGCCAAGCTGGAGCCTCTGGCCATCCCCGGCGTGCTACGGCAGCGCACCGACGGCTCTTTGTCGCGGCCTCGCCACGACCGCATGCGCTCCGACCGGGGCCATCGACGAAAAGACCGCCGCGAAATCGCTGCCCAGGCCTCCTCCTCCGATCCCCCTCACGGTTGCGTCCGGCGATCCTCTGCTGGCGATCCGCAGAGCTCGACCCTTGTCGAGGCCGCAAACGAGTTCACGAGCCCGGGTTTCTCGACGCCCGAGCCCCAGGCTGAGTCGCAAGCGTCGGCCGCGTAGAGCCCGTCCTGCGGCCCCGGTGCAGCTCGCGCCCGGTCTCTAGCCGAAATCGTGAGCAAAATCCGGGAGCTGGACCGACTCCGGACGTCCGATCGACCGTTTGCGTCGCTAGAGTGTCCGCATGTCCGCGAAGCCGCTCAACAAAGAGATCTACATCGTCGCCGCCAAGCGCACCCCGTTTGGCACCTTCGGGGGCAAGCTCAAGGACCTCAGCGCCATCGACCTCGGCGTCATCGCCTCCAAGGCCGCGCTCGAAGCTGGTGGTGTCGACCCCAACATCGTCGACCACGTCATCGTGGGCAACGTCGCCCAGACCTCCGCCGATGCCATCTACATGGCGCGCCATATCGGTCTCAAGTCCGGCGTTCCGATTCCGACGCCCGCGCTGACCGTCAACCGCTTGTGCGGCTCCGGCTTCCAGTCGGTGGTCAACGGTGCGCAGCAGATCC
>CAYGTG010000791.1:1441-4376 GCA_964352485.1 uncultured Nannocystaceae bacterium
AGGTGGTTCTGACCGGCGGTGCCGAGAACATGAGCCAGGCGCCGTTCAGCGCTCGCGGCATCCGGTTTGGCATTCGGCTGGGCAAGGCGCCCGAGCTCGAGGACACGCTGTGGAGCTCGCTGTCCGACCCGCACGCTGGTTGTGCGATGGGCGTGACCGCCGAGAACCTCGCCAAGAAGTACGACATCACGCGGGAGCAGGCTGATGAGTATGGCCTGCGCAGCCAGAAAGCTTGGGCCAACGCGCACGAGAATGGCTACTTCAAGGCAGAGCTTGCGCCGGTGGAATTGAAGAGCCGCAAGGGCACCAGCATGTTCGAGGTGGACGAGCACGCTCGACCCGATGCGAACATGGAGAGCATGGCGAAGCTGCGGCCGAACTTCGGCGGCGTTGTGACGGCTGCGAATGCTTCGGGCATTGGTGACGGCGCGGGTGCGATCATTCTCGCGAGCGCCGATGCTGTGAAGAAGCACGGGCTGACTCCGCTTGCGCGACTGGTGCAGTGGGGGATCACCGGGGTCGAGCCGACCATCATGGGGATTGGTCCCGTGTCTTCGATCAAGTCTGCGCTGGATCGTGCCGGGCTCGGGTTGAACGACATGGATCTGATCGAGATCAACGAGGCGTTCGCTCCGCAGTATCTTGCTTGCGAGAAGGAGCTGGAGCTGGACCGCAGCAAGGTGAACGTGAACGGGGGGGCGATCGCGATGGCTCACCCGCTTGCGGCTTCGGGCTCGCGGATCACGACGCACCTGGTGCACGAGCTGCAGCGGCGCGGCGGGAAGTATGCGGTCGGGTCGGCTTGTATCGGCGGCGGTCAGGGGATCGCGGTCGTGCTCGAGAAGGCGTAGGCAGGAGGCGCTCCGAGGCGGCCGGGTGCGTGAGCGCTCGGCCGCTTGTTGTTCGTGGTTCGGGGAGTACCGGTGCCATCGCGGGCCTGTTTCGCGCTCCGGGGCGCCGAGCAGCCCGTGGTGAAACCCGACACGACGTCTCACTCGTCTTGACTCGATTGATTGCCCGTAATCGTAGCGTGGTCAACGATAGGGTCAACGGCGCTGCAGACTCCGCGCCTCACGGTCCACGTTGGCCCGCCTCAGTTCCACCCTGTCCATCGACGACACCGCGTCCACGAACGCTCGCGGGGGGCTGTACCCGTGGTCGGTGATGTCGTGGACGATCAGAGCTGGGGCAACGTAGACAACCCCTTCGCCGGCGCCGTGGGTTTCACCACGGGCTGCTACGGGCGCGACGGGTCAGGTCGCCAGCCCGGCAACAACCCTGGGTCGGGGTTCTGGTGGGTTGAAGTCAATCAAATAGAGGCACTCATGTTCATCAGACGCAGACCGTGACACTGACGGTGTACGTGTAGCAACACTCCCCGTCTTCGCCCCTGGACACCTCTGTGGTGGAGACGTCCGGACCAAGGATCGCATCAGGCCGTGGGTCCTCGCAGCTCGCGAGATCCGTGAGTGGGTCGATGCAGTCTGCGAAGTCCTCGCACGCGGGGCACTGCTCGGAGCCGGAGGTGCCGGACCCAGTGCCTGTATCGCCACCGTCGGTGTCCCCATCCTGCGTGGGGGTCCAGCAATAGACAGCCGGCTCCGAGCACTCTGTGGGGAAGCAAGAACCGAACTCATCACCGAATCCGCCCCCGTCCGAGGATTCTGCGCCCGTCGACGAGCCGGCGCCGGTCGAGCTGGCGCCGGTCGAGCCGACCCCGGTCGATGTCCCTCCCATCATGGGACTCGCCGGGTCGCTGTCCTGGGCACACCCGGTGACTGTCATGAGGGAAATAAGTGAAAGCGAGATAATTCTACAAGACATCGGAGACTCCAAGACCCGAGGCTGAACACGGGTCGGAGCCCACGATAGATCGCGCGGCGAGGATCCACCTAATCCCCGGCGCCGGGAACGTCCTCGCGATCGACGGTCTCCCCAACGCCGCGGGCGCGTCCGCGCCGCGAAGTTCGGCTTTGATTGCGGGCGTTTGACGTTTTCTGCGAGAATTCTTGAAGCGGATCCGTCGCGAGCCGGACGTTCCTTGCGAGGAGCCTGCCCTTCGACCGGGTCGACGGAGCAGCTCACCGGGCAACGAAGCGTTCGCATCCGATGGCAAGACACGACAATCTGGTGCGTTCTCCCAGGAGCGAAAAAGACGAGTGAGACGTCGTGTCGAATTTCGCCACGGGCTGCGAGCCACGCGACAAGCCGCGGCCTGCTTCATGACCAGGATGAGTCTACTGAGCGGCTCATCGGTCTTGTGTTGCATCGCCTTCGCGCTCCTCGGATCGACGGGCTGCACCACGCCGCCTACGGCTGCGGTACCGCTCGCATCGCCCGAGTCTCCGATCGGGTCCCCTCAGCAGCAGTCGAGCGGGTCCACCCAGACGCTAGACCCGGCAAAGGTCTATGCGCAGCACCTTCAGCGTGCGACCCGACTCGCGGAAGAATGTAAGCGAGGCGCCGTCGATCTGGAGCCCTTCACGGATACCGCGGCCTACCTTCTGCAGTTTCAAGCGCATCCGGTTCGCGACGCGGCGTTGGTGGGGCTCGAGACCTGCAGGAAACTCGTCCTCGATTCATTAGAGGACGCACTGGTGGAAATGCGCCCCTCAACGATGGAAACCGTCGCGGCATCAATGGAAGAGATGACGCAGGAGATACTCGAGGAGTTGGACCTCGAGGGTGAAGTCCGCGCAGCGCATGATGGCGTCTCGGTCACAGTGCACCTCGAGGTCCCCAGCAAAGCGGAGCCGGTCTTCGACGCAGGCACCTTCGAGACATTCTGTATGTTCGTGCAGCTCTTCGGCGTGGAAAGGCTTGTGCTCATCGACAACGGAGAGCGTAGCGAGTGTTCGCATCCCGTGGACGAATCGGTGCTGAAGGAGGGCATGCTCCAGGAAATCAACCTCCGCCCACCGCTGGACCCCCCACC
>CAYGTG010000792.1:0-4370 GCA_964352485.1 uncultured Nannocystaceae bacterium
TCGGGACGCTTCGCTCTCTTGCTGCGAATCCCTCTGCCGAAACCCGGAACGGACTCAGATCTGCGGTACTAGCCCTCAATCAAGCGCTGTTTTCGAAAACCCGTGTAATCAAGGGCTAGTAGGCGCCGTCAGGTGCCCGTTTCGGGTGAAACGAAGGGCGACTTGTCGGCCGCAGTGAGGGGCCTTTTCGAAAGGCCCCTATCAAGACTGGCGCGACGGCCTCAATCAAGCAGCGCTTGATTGAGGACTAGCCCCGACGCCGGGCCACGCGGCGCCACAGCCCCGCCGGCATCCGCCACAGCATCTCTGCGCCCGGGTACCCGAACGCTCTGAGCACCGCCGTGTAGATCAAGACCGCCACCCCGATCACACCCATCAGCGCGCTGCCCAGCACGGCCTTGCCGACCAACCCCGACCACGGGACCCACGCCTGCAGCTCCGCCAGCGCCCACCGGCCGCCCCATGACGCGGCCCCGAGCACCACAAGGCCCACCAGGAGTCCGGTGATCCGTCGCCCGGCGCCCGAGGTGAACATGGGACCGAAGCTCCGATGGAACGCGATGCGCAGGATGACGACGTTGGTCGTGGCACCCAACGCGGTCCCCAGCGCAATGCCGGGCGCGCCGAGTTCCCGAAACGTCAGCGCGTTGAAGACGATGTTGACGAGCACGCCGCAGGCGGAGGCCACCAGCGGCACTCGCGGCTTGTCGACCGCATAAAAAGACGGCGCAAGGACCTTCACCAAGCTGTAGGGGGCCAGCCCGATCACATACGACTGCAGGCACGCCGCAATCGCGGCAACCTCGGCCGCCCCGGTCTCGCCCATCTGATAGACCAAGGAGCAGACCGGCTCGGCGAGAACCCAAAGTCCCACCGCGCTCGCTCCGGCCAGCATCCAGGCCGCGGCGGAGCTGTCCCCTGCGCGCCGCGCAATCTCCGAGCTCTCTCCGTCCGCCGCGGCTTCCGAGACCGACGTGGTGGTGACGGTCGCCAGCGCGACGCCGAACACCCCCAGCGGCAAGAAGAACAACCGGAACGCATACGAGAGCTGCGCGACCGGACCGTCACCAAGCAGGCCGCTGAAGCGGGTGTTGATGATGACGTTGAGCTGCACCGCGGCGACACCCACCACCGCCGGTCCCATCAGTCGCAGCACCCGGCGAACGCCAGGATTGGATGTGATGCCTCGAAGCGCTGGGGTCGGCCGCTGTCCCAGGCGCCACAGCGCGACCAGCTGCATGCCCGCCTGCGTGAGTCCGGCGAGCATCGTTCCGCCCGACCACACCATCACGCCCAGACGAACGTCATCGCCGAGCAGCCATACGGCGGCGCCCGCACTGAGCGAGACGAGGTTGAACATCGCGGGCGCCAGCGCAGGCACCACGAAGCGGCGCTGCGCATTGAGCATGCCCATCCACACCGCGGCCAGCGACACCGTGCACAGCAGCGGCAGCATGATGCGAGTGAGCGTCGCGGCCAACGCGACCTTGCTGGGATCGGGAAACCCCGAGATGACTGCGACCAGCGGCTCGGCAAACACCAGGGCCAACCCCGTGAGGACGCCGGTGATCACCAGCATGCCGCCGAACATCAGGTTGCCGAGCCGAGCCGCGGCCTCCTCGCCGTCCTGCTTGAGGGTCGCGGTAAACGTCGGAACGAAGGCGGCACTGAGCGCGCCCTCGGCCAGCAGGTCTCGCAGCAGGTTGGGGATTCTGAACGCGACCAGGAAGGCATCGGCAACGGCACCGGCCCCGAACAGGGCGGCGAACACCATCTCTCGGGCAAGGCCGAGCAGCCGCGAACCGAAGATCGCAACACTGACCCGGCCCGAGGCCTTCAGGTCGCGTTCGCCGGAATCCGCCATACCCATGGATCGCCTACGCGCGACGCATTGCAAAACTTTCAGCCGACGTCGCGCGGGAGGGCGCCACAAGGCGGGCGCAGGACGTCAAAGGCGGCCGCCGAAGCCGGTCTCGAGCAAGCTGAAAGCTTCCTCCGCCATCTCGATCACGTCGCTCTCGCAGCCCGCGTCGAACCAGGACCGCAGCACCGAACGCACGATGCCGATCGTCGCGGCAGCGAACAGCTTTCCAACCCGAGCCCGCTCGAGATCTCCGCTGCGCGTCACGGCCTCTGCGATGACCTGCTCCCAAGCCCGATAGATCTCGAGGTCCGCAGCGAGCAGCGTGGGAGACGCATCGACGACCTTCTGGCGACGCAGTTCCTCCTCCGACGCCGAGACCATCATCTTGCCGACCTCGAGGCAGGCGCCGCGAACCGCGGGAAGCGCGTCTTGTTCCGCGAACCGCTCCTGGAGCAGCGCGCGAAACGCATCTCGGCGTTCCTCGGCCCGCGGGAATGCGATGGCTTCTTTGCTCGGAAAGTACCGGAAAAAGGTGCGGCGAGAGACGCCGGCCCGCTCCGCGATCTGATCGACCGTCGTGCCCTCGTAGCCCTGTTCGACGAACAGCGTGTCCGCGGCCTGCACGAGCGCTTCTCGTACCTCGGCCTTCTTCTGCTCGCGCCGGGACTTGGGTGCCGCGTCCATCTCGCGCGCAAGCCTCGACTCCCACGCGGCGCGTGTCAACCGCGGTTGCGGATCCGTTCCCCTTCGGCGGGCCACCGCACCTCGACAAGCGTGAGTCCACACGCAGGCGCGGTGAGTCCAGCCTTGGTTCGGTCCGGCGCAGCGAACAGCTCGTCGATCGAGCCCGCGGATCGTCGGCCCAGTCCAACCTCCACCAGCGTCCCAACCATGATCCGCACCATGTTCATCAGGAACGCCTGTCCCCAGACGTGAACTTCGAGCCAATCGGGTCCCCAAGCGGATACAGGACCTGGCTGCGCATCACCACTGCGGACCCGCGCGTCGAGGCGGCCCCGATCCCCCATCGGGCCCAGGGCGGTCGCGCCGTGGGTGATCTCCACCTGTTCCACAACCCGCTCCGTCGTCTTGGATTGGCACCCAGAGGCCCGAAAACTCGCGTAGTCGTGTCTCCCGGGAAACGACGCCGCGGCGGCCTTGATGACCCTGGGATCGAGTCGCCGACCCAGGTTCCACTCCTGCCGACGGTGGATCGGGTCGCGCACCTCTGTACAACGAATCCGATACCGATAGTACTTGCCCTCACTCCCATGGCGGACGTCAATGAAGCCGGGTTCCTCCCATGCGGCCACGATGACCACGTCGTCGGGAATCCTGGAGTTGAGGCCCCGTACAAGTCCGGGCATCGGAATATGGGTCGGCGGGTCGAAGGCGACGAGTTGCCCGAGCGCGTGCACCCCAGCGTCGGTCCGAGATGCCGTCCGGGCGCGCAGCGCAGTCTTGTACAGCCCGGCGAGGGCTTTCTCGATCTCGACCTGGACGGTGCGAATTTCGGTGCCATCGGGCCGCGGTTTTTGGGCCGCATACCCGTGGAAGTCCGTGCCGTCATACGCGACGCGAAGCAGGACGCTCACCGCGGCATCATACGCTGCCTACGCGGCACCTGCGCAGGATTTGGCGCCGGCCAAAGGTGTTAACGTGCCGAGCTTTCCTCATGCATAAGGTCCTCATCATCGGAGCGGGGGGCGTCGGCGGTGTCGTCGCCCACAAGTGTGCCAAGAACCCAGACGTGTTCGGCGAGATCCTCCTCGCAAGCCGGACGAAGAGCCGCTGCGATGCGATCGCGGCGTCGGTCAAGGAGCTGACCGGCCGCGAGATTGCGACCGCCGCCGTCGATGCCGACGACGTCCCGCAAACAGTCGCCCTCATTCAGGAGTTCGGGCCGGAACTGGTCATCAACGTGGCCCTCCCCTACCAAGATCTCACGATCATGGACGCGTGCCTGGAGACGGGCGTTCACTACTTGGACACCGCGAACTACGAGCCACGGGACGAGGCCAAGTTCGAATACAAGTGGCAGTGGGCCTACCGCGAACGGTTCGAAAAGGCGGGACTGATGGCGCTGATGGGTTCGGGGTTCGACCCCGGGGTCACCAACGTGTTCTGTGCGCATGCTCGCGACAACCTGCTCGACAGCATCGAGACCATCGACATCCTCGACTGCAACGGTGGCGACCACGGACATGCGTTTGCCACCAACTTCAACCCGGAGATCAACATCCGGGAGATCACGCAGAAGGGAAAGTACTGGGAGCGCGGCGAGTGGAAGGAGATCGAAGCCATGTCTCAGAGCATGGACTTCGACTTCCCCGAGGTTGGCGTGCGCAAAGCCTACCTCCTGTATCACGAAGAGCTCGAGTCCCTCGTCCAGCACATCCCAGGCCTGGAGCGGATTCGGTTCTGGATGACGTTCGGCGAGTCGTACATCAAGCACCTCGAAGTGCTGCAGAACGTCGGCATGACCAGCATCGAGCCGGTCCAGTTT
>CAYGTG010000793.1:0-3148 GCA_964352485.1 uncultured Nannocystaceae bacterium
CAGTTGATCTTCTCGTCGAACCGGCGGTCGGCTTTCTTGGCCTCTTTGTACCGCCAGTGAGCCGCGACTCCGGACTCGTTGTACTCGTGCATTTCGCGGGTGCGAATCTGGACCTCGAGCGGGCGCCGGTCGGGGCCGAACACCGCCGTGTGTAGCGAGCGGTAGAAGTTCTCTTTGGGCTTGGCGATGTAGTCGTCGAACTCGCCGTCGATCGGAGTCCACTGCGCGTGGACCATCCCGAGGACGGCGTAGCAATCGGCCACCTCGGAGACGATGACGCGGACGGCCGACACGTCGTAGATCTCTTCGAAGCCCACCTTCTTGCGACGCATCTTCTTGAAGATGCTGTAGATGTGCTTTGGGCGGCCCGAGACGCTGGCGTCGATGCCGGCTTCTGCCACTTTCGCCTGCAGCATCTCAATCACCTCGGCGATGCTCTCGGTCCGTTCCTTGCGCTTGCTCGCGAGCAGCGACTTGATCTCCTGAAACGTCTCGGGCTCGAGCCACTTGAACGACAGGTCCTCGAGTTCCCACTTGAGCTGCCAGATCCCCAGGCGGTTCGCGAGGGGCGCGTAGACCTCCATCGCTTCGGAAGCGATCGCGTGTTGGTCGGTTGGAGACTCGGCCTTGAGCCGCCGCAGCTGGTGGACGCGACCGGCGAGCGCGAGCAAGACGACCCGAAGATCCGAGGCCATCGAGAGAAACATCTTGCGAAGGCTCTCGGCCGCTTCGTCTTCGAGGTGGCTCCATTGAACCTTCCCGAGTCGCTGCACGCCCTTGACGAGCCCAAGGATCTCCGGCGAAACGTCCGGCGGGAAGCGGTCGCGCGGCCCGCCACACAGCAGCGCCGCGGCCAGAGATGACGCATCCAGGCGCAGGCCGAGGAGGACCTCGAGGGTGTCGACGGCCCGGACTCCGTGTTTGGGATCGTCGAGGTCGCGGAGCCACTGCGCGTAGGCTTGAAGCCGTTGAATCTCGGCGGGTTCACGGTCTGTGGTCGCTGCGACGATCGCCGTTTCGAGTCGGTGTTGCCAAGATGCTTCAGCCATCCTCAGCCTCCAGAAGCGAGTGCCGCGGCATCTGCACCGGGCGGTGTGGGGTCTTCGAGGTCGTCGAGAAAACCGTCGGGCAAGGCGACCTTCTGGGTGCCTGCGGTCTTGCCTCGGGGCACCCGCATCGAGCGGGGCGGGAAGGGCTCGTCCTTGGGAAGTGCCTCGAGCACGTCGCGAAGCTCGGCGAACGTTGAGGCCTGCATCACGGCTTGGCGGGCCCGAGCGCTGCCACGAAAGCCCTTCGTGTACCAGGTCGCATGCTTGCGGAACATGCGGACACCCGCGCTCTCGTCGAACCAATCGATCAGTCGCTGCACGTGCTCGAGCATGACATCGACGATCTCTCCGAGCTGCGGCGGGTTGGGTGGTGCGCGCCCGTCGAAGACCTCGGCCAAGTCCCGGAAGAGCCACGGGCGCCCCAGACAGCCGCGGCCGACGACAACGCCGTCACAGCCGGTGGTCCGCATCATGCGGAGCGCGTCTTCAGCCTCCCAGATGTCGCCGTTGCCCAGCACCGGGATGGTGGTGACCGCTTGCTTGAGTTCCGCGATGGCGTCCCAGCGGGCTGTCCCGTCGTAGAGCTGGGCAGCGGTGCGGGCGTGAAGGGCCACCGCGGCGCAGCCTTCGCCCTCACCGATGCGTCCGGCATCGAGGTAGCTGAGATATTGATCGTTGATGCCCATCCGGAACTTGATGGTCACCGGGATGTGTTCGCTCGCCCCGACGGCGGCCCGCACGATGCTGCGCAGGAGGTTGGGCTTGATCGGAATCGCCGCACCGCCGCCCTTGCTGGTCACCTTGCGAACCGGGCATCCGAAGTTCATGTCGATGTGATCGACGCGCCCCTCCGCGACGAGGCGCTTGACCGCCTCGGACACGAAATAGGGGTCGACCCCGTAGACCTGAAGGCTCCTGGGGGTCTCGTCGGGGCCGAAATCGGCGAGCTTGAGCGTCTTGCGGTTGCCCATGACCAAGGGCCGGGCAGTGATCATCTCGCTGACGTACAGACCTCGGACACCGCCCGCGTCGACCCCGCCGAGAAACCGGCGACAGATCGCTCGGAAGGGGTAGTTGGTCACCCCGGCCATGGGCGCCAACACGACGGGCGGCCACACCCGCAGCGGGCCGAGTTCAAGCGGCTCGAACTCCCCTTCGCGCGCAGGAGGGACATCCGCGTTGATAGGGCTGCGGTAGACCGCGTCCATGGGGCCTCGGGATACCACGACCGAGGCTCCGGGTCCCGCCCGCATTCTCGGCGCACGCGCCGGATTTTTCGGGCCGGCCCGGGTTTCTGATATGGGCGAAGGCAGTGCCCCGAAAGCGGACCAAGCGAAGCTCGACCCCGCCTGCGCGGCGGCCCAGGGCTGCTCGCACGGCACGGGGTAACCGCAAGACCTCGGGGACCAAACGCGCTGGCAAGGCCCAGCGGGTGCTGGAACCGGAGCAGCGACGGGCGCGCAATCGAACCATCCTGGCGATGGCGATCTTGGCGCTGGTCAACGCGTACGTGTTTGTTTGGAACGAAGACGGCTTGTTCAGCGGCATGGGCTCGCTTCAGGCGGCGGCCATCGAGGGGCGCAAGGGGCCGCTGCCTCCCCGCGCCGCTGCGATCGAAAACGCCTGCGGTGGCGACCCGGTCCGAGTGTTCGAGGGACTCGAGGACCTGATCCGGCTCGACACGTCGCTGCGCGGCGGGGCAACGCTTCGGCTCGCGCTGCTCTCGCTCGGCACGCCGAGCGAGCACATCGATGAACTCGAGGCGGCCGTGCGCTCGAAGGTCGACCTGGGGCTACTCGGCGGCAGCGGGGCGCCTCTTCGCATCGCAGCCGACCGAGACGGAGGCGTCCACGCTCTAGAGATCGAACTCGCCGAGGGCCGGGTCCTGCAGGCATGCCGCGCGGACGCAGGGTTCGAGGTTCGGAACCTCCAGCACCCCCATCGCGCGGATGTCGAGGTGCTCTCGTTCGAACTGGGGGACGACGCCGACCTGGCAACAGCCGTCACGCTCGCTGGAGAGAAGGCCGAACTCGCCACGCTCTTGGGGGAGACGCTCGCCAGCGACGTCGACCTTCTGACCGAAGTCCGACCCCACGACA
>CAYGTG010000793.1:3158-4368 GCA_964352485.1 uncultured Nannocystaceae bacterium
GTCGAGAAGCGCTACCTCGGCCGCCACTTCCACCGGTACGGATCTGTGCTCGCCGTGGCGTTTCGCGGCGCGGTCCGGCGGGTCGCGTACTACCGGTACAAGCCTCCAGGGCAAGACTCGGCGTTCTTCGACGGTGACGGAAACCCCGTGCAGCGGGCGATGCTCCGCAGCCCCGTCTCCTACTTCCCGGTCGACCGCGGCTCTCGCGGACTGCTGCCCCCCTCCGTCGAGGTCATCGAGGGCCGCCTGGGCTCCGTCTACCGTCTGCCCGAAGGGACGCCCTTGGTCGCGATCGGCGACGGGACGATCGTGGATGCCGGGGAGACCCGCAAGGAAGGTCGCTTCTTCGACCTTCAGCTTCACGATGGGACGATCGCTCGCTACTGCCACCTAGGCCGGTTCATCGGCAACATCGAGGAGGGCGCGCGGCTTTCGACCGGCGATGTCGTGGGCCTGTCGGGGCACTCGGGCCGCACGCCCAACGACCGACTTCGACTCGAGCTGTGGGTCGAGCGTGACGGCGTGCTCTCGACCATCGACCCGCTACGCCTCACCGGTGAGGGGCAAGCCCGAGCGGCGAGGGTGGGCATGCCCATCGCGCCCGACGATCGCGCGCGTTTCGACGAGGACATCACGCCGCAGCGTCGCGGGCTCCAGGCCGCCCGGCGGTAGTACCGCAGAGCTGAAGTCCGTTCCGGGTTTCGGAGCGACCCCACGCCCGAACAGGGTCGCGCAGAAACCCGGCACGGACTTCGGGCGTGAGGTACGAGCTCAGTCGTTCTCGCAGTACATGCCGCCGTGGTCGCACTGGTAGCCTGGCCACGCACTGCACTCGGCGTCGTTGTTGTTGCACGGGAACAGGCAGTAGCCGTGCTCGCAGCCCATGGTGTCCTGAGGGCAGTCTCCGACGCCGCCGCAGGGAACCATGCAGGTATCCATGCACTGGGACGCGGTACAGCACTCCTGGTCGTTCTCGACCGAGCACTCACTGTCGTTGGCGCACGACATGCCCAGCAGGTCTTCCCCATCTCCCGTCGAGCTCGAGCTCGTAGCGTCGCTGGTGGAGCTTGTCGTCGAGGTCGATTCGTCGGTTCCGCCGGTTGAGCCTTCGGATGGGGTGGTCGTGTTGGAGACGGCGGTCGTCTCGGCGGCGGTGGTCGTGCCGGCGGTGTTCGAGCCGGCGGTCGTTCCCTCGTCGGCGGTCGTTCCC
>CAYGTG010000794.1:0-4368 GCA_964352485.1 uncultured Nannocystaceae bacterium
GTCGAGGATGATGCAGCCCATCCCGATGATGCAGTCGTCGCCGACCGTGCAGCCGTGCAAGATGACTCGGTGGCCCACGGTGACCCGATCTCCGATGCTCGTGCGAGAGAGGCCCTCGGTGTTGTGGATGATGGTGCCGTCTTGAATGGAGGTGCGCGTGCCGATGCGGATCGGACCGTCGTCTCCGCGAAGCGTGGCGGTCGGCCATACGCTGGACAGTGGCCCTACGGTGACCTCGCCGATGATCACGGCGGCAGCGTGCACGAAGGCTTCGGGGTCAATCTGCGGCTGATGGCCCTCGAACGGCTCTTGCATGCCGCCTTTTCGTATCACGTTCGAGGTTCGGCTGCCGCCGCGGAGGCGCGCATGGGCAACGTGTCGCCCCGGTGGTGTGTGATGCCCAGTGTGCGTAGCTCGGCGAATGCTGTGACGACGTTCGCGGCAGCTGCGGGTGAGCGGAACCGAGGTGCTTCTACGCCTTGTCTTCTTCGCGCAGCCGGATCGGCCCGACCATGTCGTTGCGGAAACCCTTCGCATCCAGCGGCTCGTAGAACGCCCGAATCGCGTCCATGTCCGCCTTGATGTCGCCGGTGGGCATGATCGGAGGTCCAAACCCGCCACGTTTCTTCCCGAAGTCCAGGTACGAGGGGATGATCGGAACGCCGGCTCCAACCGCGATGTGCCAGAACCCGGACTTCCAATGGTCGCGGTAGCCCCGGGTTCCTTCCGGAGGAACCATCAGCGCGAGGGAGTCCCGGCTCGCGAACTGGTCGACCATCTGCTGCACGACGCCGTTGGCTTTGGTGCGGTCGATGAACACGCCTCCTACGCCGCGAACGACGGAGCCGAGGACTGGCTTGTTGACGGCGTCTTTGACCATCCACGACATCTCGAGCCCCATCTGTGCGGCCATCATGACCATCATGATCCCGTCGAGGTTCGAACTGTGCGGCCAAGCGAGACCGACGAATTTCTTCGGCTCTGGCCGCTCGGTGATGGTCCAGCCAAGGGCGCGCAAGGAGAGCCGAGACGGATACGCCAGCATCGACATGGTCCCGCTGGCGTATCACGGGCGGTGTCTGCGTTCAGCCAGAATACGCACGCGCGAGGGCGACATTGACCAGGGCTGAGCCGCTGTAGGCCGCGGTCTCGGGGTCGCCTGCGCCCAGCGATGCGGTCCCCAGGGACACGGTGATTCCGTCCTTCGCCAGCCCCTTCTCGAGCCGTTCCCGCAAGACGTCGGTCCCGTCCTCGCCCGTTTCGGGTAGCAGCATCACGAAGGTGTCTCGGTTGTACCGAGCCACGATGTCGACGTCGCGGGAGGACCCGGTGAGCTGGCGAGCGATGCGGCCAGCGACGGCGTCCCGCTCGGCCGCGATGGGTGCGTACACGACGATGATCGACAGCGGTCGGTTGTAGCGATGTGCGCGAGCGGCTTCGGTCGGCAGGCGATCCTTGAGGTACGCAGGCGTGTAGACCTGCGTCACAGGGTCTCGAGCGTCGATCTGCCCCCCGACGGGTTGATTCGCGGCCGGGGCTTGCGGTCGGTCCAAGACCGGATCGCTCGACGTATAGTGGGAGCGCCCCAGCCGGACGAGCAGGTGGGTTCGGGCCAGGAGCTCAATCTCGGTGGCACCGAGTCGGAAAAAGTCGCAGCCGGTCCGTGCGTAGGCTTCGTCGATGACGCTCGAGGGCGCGTATTCCCCCACCAACGCCACGAGCGGTACGTCTTTGGTCTTCGGGTCGTTGGCGAGTAGCTCGATCGCTCGAAGGCAAAGCGGTAGCGGTTGGTCGAGCGTCACGTAGATCACATCCGGCCCGTAGGTCGCCGCCGCCAGCGGGAGATGCGAGGGCGCACGCGTGATCGGCAGGCGGCCGATCATGTATCCCGCGCCGCGCA
Source organism: uncultured Nannocystaceae bacterium (assembly GCA_964352485.1). Classification (GTDB taxonomy): domain Bacteria; phylum Myxococcota_A; class Polyangia; order Nannocystales; family Nannocystaceae; genus CAJXVA01. Next base: position 1,901 of record CAYGTG010000794.1, read on the forward strand.
GACACTGCTCCGCTGGGGTGTCGCTGGCGGAGCCGGTCCGAACATGCAGCACGCGCCCCCGCCCGGTGTGGGTGGAGAAATCACGAAGCTCCTCGCTGGTCCAGAAAGGACTCTCGATGGCGATTTCCAACGGACGGACGGCTGCTTCGATCGGGCCCACAAACGGGGCATCGTCCGCCGCCGGGACGACTTGAGCCCTACTTGATGAAGAACATGTAGACCGCTGCGCCCGCGCCGGCAGCGATGAGCAGCAACAGGGCCAGCATCGGGACCATCGAGCGACCCCCGGTTGCCCCCGATGTCGACAGGCTGGGGTGGCCTCCGGTCGGGTACAGGCTGCCTTCGGGGGCGGTGGTACTGGAGGAGGCCGTCGGCGGCGGCGTGGGCTCGTTGTCGGGCGAGGACGACGGGCCGGCATCGAACCCGTCGAGCTGCAGCGGCGCCGACGGGTCGTAGTTGATCGGCATGTTGCCGGCCATCAGCGAGTCGAGGGGCTGAGAGCCGAGCTCGGGCGCGTCGGAGTCCTCGTCGATCGATTTGAAGGTGGTGAACTCTTCCTCGATCAGCCGGAGAATAACGTTGCCCTGCTCGGGCGGCTTCGGCTGCGGGGCCGGGGCCGGCTCCTTTTGACGCATGTCGTCGAGGAGCGTGCGCAACGTTCGCGCGCTGACCTTGAGCTTGCGTGAAAACAAGAAGCCCAGGAGATCATCGGCGAACTCGGAGGCGTTCTGGTAGCGGTCCTTCGCGTCGCGAGAGAGCGAGCAGCGAATGATGTCCTCGAGCTCGCCGGGGATCTCCGGGTTGGTCGCGCGCATCGACGGAATCTCCGCCGCTCGCACGTTTTGGACCGTGTCGTAGTCGGTGTCGGCCAGGAACAGCCGCTGACCGGTGAGCATCTCGTACGCGAGGATACCCACCGCGAAGATGTCTGCGCGGTGATCGACCGACTCGCCGTGCGCAGCCTCTGGCGCGAGGTAGGCGAACTTGCCCTTCACCACGCCCGGGTCGGTCGATTCGAGTTGGGTGCTGGCTTTGGCAAGACCGAAGTCGGTCAGCTTCACCTCGCCGTTCCACGAGACGAGGATGTTCGGCGGTGAGATGTCGCGGTGGACGATGCCCAGGCCGTCGCCGGTGTTGGGATCTCGAAGTTCGTGCGCGTAGTCGAGACCCTTGAGGATCTCGCCGACGACCCAGCAGGCCAGCGGGACGGGCATCGGCCGCTGGTACTTGGCCAGGTACTGGAGGTTGAACTTGAGGTTGGTGCCCTCGACGTACTCCATCACGATGAAGTAGGCGTTGGCGCTCTTGCCGATGTCGAAGACGCTGACGATGTTCGCGTGGTTGAAGTTCAGCGACAGCCGCGCTTCGTCCAGGAACATCCGCACGAACCGCTCCTCCTTGAGCAGCGCGGGAAGGATGCGTTTGATCGCGACCTTCTTGGTGAAGCCCGCCACTGACTCCGCCTCGGCGACATAGACCTCGGCCATGCCTCCGGAGTCAAGCTTGTACAGTGGGCGGTAGCGGTCGGCCATTGCTTCGCGGGCGACGGTGAGGGGGGGAGACGTCGAACTCGGGACGTCGAACTTGCGCGTCAAAAGATCCGAGTGGGAGCACCCCGTCTGAGTCGTGCGTCCTGGGTCAGAGTGTATCGGAGTCGTCCGCGGTCGGGGGCTGTATTCGGACGAAACTCAGACTATGGTCGAGGCGCGGGACGGTCGAGCGGGGCCTCGCGTTCAGGGCGCGGCGGAGGGTCATAGGCCGACAACTGCAGCCGAATCGACCCCACCCACATGTCGCTTTCCAGGACCAGCGGGATGCGGCGAGCGTCAGCGCTCACCCATGCCCGCAGCGCAAACGCCTTCTTGCCCGGGATCGGTTGATCGTGCGCGTCGACGCGGGTCAGCTTTCCCTCGAGCTCCACTATGTCGTCGGGGCCGAGTTCCAGCGCCCGCGTGATGCTGGGCAAATGCGCCGGAGCCCCACGCCCGGTGGCCTCGATCTCCACCCTCATGAGCGTGGAGCCGTCGACGACGTGAGCCTTGTAGCGGGTCCCGGGCTCGAACGGCAGCGTGCGGACCCAGGCCATCGCCGACATCGGGTCGAACGTGTCCACCGGGACCTGCTTCAGTTTTCGCTTCACCTTGTCGTCCTTGGTGTCGACAATGCGCACCTGACCGCGCCCCTCGTATCGCTGGTCGGTGACCCGGTGCTTATATTTGGGCGCAAACCCATTGTAGTGGAGCGTGTTGACCGAGTGCAGCGGTGCGCCGGTTTCGGCGTCGATGATCGAAACAATCTCGTCCGTCACCGTCGCGAGCATCGAGACCACGCCGGAGGTGCGTGCGCTCCCGAGGATCTGCAGGGTGGGGGCGCCTTCGGGGCGGTGTCCGCGGGGATCGGGCTCCCCTGCCACGATCTCCGCCTCGGCGAGCCCTGCGGGGTTCCCGGCGAAGTTGATGTCGAAGCGA
>CAYGTG010000795.1:0-4362 GCA_964352485.1 uncultured Nannocystaceae bacterium
TGGGCTGGTCGGTCAGCGGACCGTAGGTCTGCACGAAGCGCTTGAGCTCGCGGACCTCGATGGCGATGAGGGGCTGGACGACCTCTTCGCGGACGGTGGTGACGTACAGGGACTCGACGCGGTCGGAGAATCGAGCGCCCTGGTACATGCCCATCCGCATCATCACGGGCACGCCGTCTTCCTCGTGCGCGTCGAGTTCTCGTTCGACGCTGTACAGCGGCTTCAGCTTGTCGATCTCGATCGGGTCGACGCCTGCGTGCTCGCTCTGCTTGTGCTCGTCGAGCTTCGCGATGGCCTCCTCGCCGCGGCCGATGAACTCGCGGTTGCGGTTGAAGGAGAGCACGGGGAGGACCGCGAGGCCGACCGACGTGACGAACAGCGAGACCGCGATCGCGTGACCCAAAATCGCCTGGCGCTTGACGTGCGCAGCGCTTCGTGCAGACCTACGGTCCGCTGACCGACCAGCCCAAACCCGACGAGCAGGAGGAGTTCCGCGCTCGCCTGCGCACCTACCTCCTTCTATCCGGGGAGTACGGCAAGGACGAACCCGGTCTGGACGAGGAACAAAGCGCGTGGCTCTCCGATCGCCTCGGAACCTCTTGGGGCGAGATCCTCGAGCGCATGAACCTCACCGGGGACGTGTCCACGATGAAAGCCGTGGCCGACGCCTACGTCGACAACCTCGCCGAGCACCCCGAAAAGCTGCTGTTCGAGCGCGACGTCAAGCTGGTCAAGGATGTCCGCAAAGTCCTCAAGCGAACCGATCAGACGCAGGCGCTGCTCGACGAGCTGCTGCGGGGCGTCGAAACCCAGGACCTCACGCTCAACGCCGTGACGGCCAGCAATACGGCGCTCAAGAACGACAATCGCACCATTCGCGGTGCGTACACCCGCAGCGCCTGGGAGAACGAGATTCGCGGCAACCTCGACGCGGTCCTCGAAACCGCGCAGGGCAACGAATGGGTGCTTGGCCGCACCGAGGAAGAGGCCAAGAGGTCCAAGGAGACCCAGCTCATCGCGCTGCGTTCCCTGTACTTCGAGAACTACATCGGCGAGTGGAAAGGCTTCATCAACGCGATCTACGTGGTCGCGCCGGACGACCTGCTCGAAGCGCAGAAGGTGTTCGGCGACCTGACCAGCGGCGCCACCCCCCCGCTCAAGCGGCTGTGCCAAAACCTCGACTATCACACCACCCTGCTCGAGGAGGAGTCCGCGGAAGACAAAGGCGCGGACCTGCTCGAAGAGGTTGGGGACAAGGCAATCGAAGGAGCCGCGAAGAAGGGCAAAAAGGGCAAGGCCGCTGCCGCCGCTGCGAAGCGCCTCAAGAAGGGACGCGCAGGCAGCGACGCCAACCCGCTGCTCAAGACCACAGAAGACGTCAGGAAGGCGTTCGAAGGGCTTGCCGGATTTGGGTATCAAGCCGTGCCCGCCGTCCCTGAAGGTCAAGCAGCCCCACCTCCGCCCCCGGTCCAACTCGACCGCTACCAAGAGGAACTCAAGACCGTTCGCGACGCGCTTCGGGCCAAGATCGACCACGACGACGACGAGTCCGCCAAGTCGCTCAAGAACGCGGTCAAGGGCGGTCTGACCACGATCGACGCCGTGCTCAACGAGTCCGACCTCAAGGGCTGGCGCCCCACGCTCGCCCGGTGGCTTCCGCCGCCCTTCGAGGCGGTTCAGGCCATGGTCGGCAAGGAGTTCAAGGGTGTGCTCGCCAAGAACTACTGCGAGTCGGTCTACAAGCCCATGCAAGACATGCTTGGCCGCTACCCGTTCTCGAAGAACGGGAAGAACGTGAAGTTCAAGGATCTCGAGGAACTCCTGCACCCCGAGACCGGCGCGTTGTGGACCTACTACGGCACCGCCCTCGCCTCTCGGATCCCCCGCAAACACGGCACATTCGAGTTCGAGAAGCGCGGCGCCAAGGAGACGATCAAGTACAACCCGGAGGTCGTGAAGTTCCTCGAGCGCGCCGACGACCTCAGCCGGGTCTTGTTCCCGAACGGAGAACTCCTGGTCGAGTTCGAGGTCTTCATCGACGACAACCCGGAGGCGTCGATCACGACGCTCGAAATCGACGGCAAGGAAATCGACCACAAGAACGGCCCGGGTCGGTTCATGCGCATGCAGTGGCCCGGTGAAGGCGAACCCGGAACCCAGATCAAGACTCGGAGCAAAGCGGTCCGAGGAGAGCTCGAGCGCAAGGGCCCGTGGGGCTTCTTCGAAGTGCTCGAGGAAGGGACCATCTCGGGATCCACCGAAAGCGCAGTCTTCGTTCTGAAATGGGACCTCCGCGACCAGTCGGCCGGCGTCGTCAAAATGAAATTCCGCGCGGCCGAAGACGACACGCCATTCTTTGGGACCCAGGAGCGCCCGACCGAGTTCCTGCAGGTCTTTCGGCACGCCGATCTGCGTCCGCCCAACAAGCTGCTGGTCGAGACCGCGGGGTGTGCCGAGTGACCGGACTGCACCCCTCGTCTCCGATCGGAGCGTTTGGCAAAATGCCGGCGGTCGGAGACTTCGTCTCCATCGGCGCCGGCTCGGCGGTCTCGCAGTCCCTCCAAGGCTGGCTGCAGCAAGAGAACGACCACCTCGCGTCCAAACAACGGCCGTTCCCGGCCGCCCCCATTCGGTTCGTCTATCGCGACCGGGCCGGGGCTGCGCTGGTCGGCTCGCTCGGGCCCAGCCGAGACACCGTCGGACGGACGTTTCCGCTCTCCATCTACACCCACATCGACACCCACACCGCGATGCCGCGGTTCTCTGCCCTGCCGACGGCATTCGATGCCTTTCTCGACGGCGCAGCACAGACGGTCACCGACGCCGGATCCCTGGATCTGCAAACCCTGACCGCACGCATCGGTGGGCTGCATCTGCCGGGGGCCGGAGAACTCCGGGATGCAGCGCTGTGGACCCACGAGGCGCTCGGAGCCACGCCAGGCGCGCTGCTGCTCGAACACCTCTTTGGACCGCTCGCCCAGGGCGTGCACTACCACGGGCTCAACATGATGCGGACCGCGTGCGCGCAGTGCCACGGTCGCGACCCCGGCAATGCCGGCATCATCGTCGAGTGTCACGCTGGGGACGACGTTCAGATCGCGTTCTGGCTCTGTTTGGCCGAGAGCCTGCTAGGCTGGTCTGCCGCGCCTCCGTCGTTCTTCTGGACCGATGTGTCCAGCGAAGACTCCAGGCTCCTGATGTGCCTCGGTGCCCCTCCATTGGGGCTCCTGCACTACTTCGCCGACCCGTCCGCCGCGGCAGACCGCCTCTGGCCGACACGCACCACCTCGGCCGCAGCGATCGAGGCTGGACGCAATGCGCTCGGCTCCACCCAACGTCAGGCCCTCGAACCCCCCGCACCCACAGCGGCCGGGTTGTTGTCGGCCCTCGTTCAACCCTGACCTCCCCTGAATCTACGGACCCAAGGGACCGGGCCACCGGGCCTCACCCTGACCGTGGAACCCCGTTGTCATTTTTTCACTCCGCACGCTGTGTTAGCGTGCGCACCGTCGAGTTCAACCCCTAGGAAGCAAGGTAGCGAAGAGTCATGGCGAAAGAAGGATCGGTTGCGCCCAAAGAGCGTGTCAACATCGTCTATAAACCCGCAGTCGACGGAGCAGAGGAAGTCGAACTTCCCCTGAAAGTCCTCGCGATCGGGGACTACACGGGCCGCGCCGATGATCGGCAGCTCGAGGATCGCAAGCCGATCAATATCGACAAGGACAACTTCAACGAGGTCATGGAGAAGCACGGCCTCGGCATCGATATCAACGTTGCCGACAAGCTCTCCGGCGAGGAAGGCTCGGAGATGTCCGCCAGCCTCACGTTCAAGACGCTCAACGACTTCACCCCAGAGGGCGTGCTCGAGCAGGTCCCCGAGCTTCAAAAACTCATGAACCTGCGCAACGCCCTCACTGCGCTCAAATCCCCGATGGGCAACGTGCCGACCTTCCGCAAGAAGCTCGCCGCCATGCTCGAGAACCCCGAGCAGCGCGACGCGTTGATGGCCGAACTCGGCCTCAACAAAGACGGCGGCGAGGGCTGAACCCGCCTTTGGCTCATTTCTGAACCGAAGCCCACATTGCAAGCAGATTGGAAAGCAAGATGTCCGAAGAGCAAGCACAAGAAGGCGGCGCGGCGACCACGACCGAAGCCGCTGGCTCACTCCTCAGCGAGCTGCTGAGCGAAGCCAAGGTCACACCGGGTCAAGAGACCTACGATATCGCCAAGCAGGGGGTCACCGCGTTTATCGCTGAGGCGATCGCGAACTCCGGCAAGTTCAGCCGTATCGACAAGGCGGCCGTCGACTCGATGATCGCCGAGATCGACGAGCGACTCAGCGGCCAGATCAACGCGCGCCTG
>CAYGTG010000796.1:0-4361 GCA_964352485.1 uncultured Nannocystaceae bacterium
CGTCGATGAAGAGGATGATGCGCCCGTCGGCGGCGTCGACCTCTGCGAGCACAGCCTTGAGTCGCTCCTCGAACTCGCCGCGGTACTTCGCGCCCGCGACCATGGAAGCCAGGTCGAGTTGGTGCAGTTGTTTGTCGGCGAGGCTCTCCGGGACATCGCCGCTGGCGATGCGCTGCGCGATGCCTTCAGCGATGGCCGTCTTACCGACGCCCGGTTCACCGATCAGCACCGGGTTGTTCTTGGTCCTGCGGCTGAGCACCTGCAGCGCACGCCGGATTTCGACGTCGCGACCGATCACAGGATCGAGGGCTTCGTTGCGGGCGCGCGCGGTGAGGTCGAGGGCGTACTTCGCGAGCGCTTCGTACGTGCTCTCGGGGTCTTGGGTCTGCACGCTTTGCGTCCCTCGAACCTCGCGGAGCGCCGCGAGGACCAGCTCGGCCGAAGCGCCGAGTTCCCGGAGCAGGGCGTGCGCTTTGATCCCGTGTCGCTCTGCTTTGTCGTGCAGGAACGCGAGCACGAGGTGCTCGGTGCTCACGTACTTGTCATGCAGTCGCTCGGCCTCGGCGGCCGCGAGGTCGAGTGCAGCCATGAGCTCGCTCGCCGGCCTCACGTCGGCGCCCTGAACCTTCGGCAGCCTTCCGAGGTTCTCGGATACGGCTCGGTCGAGCGCGGCACCATGGACGCCGGCGCGCTCGAGCAGCGGGCGGACCAGTCCGCCATCCTGGCTGGCGGCGGCGGCAAGCAAATGGACTGTGGTCACCTCGGGGTGACCGAGTTCTTGGGCCATGGCTTGCGCGTGAGCGAGCGCATGACGAGTCTTCACGGTTGCGGATTCAGCCTGGAATGCGGGCATCTCGCACCTACCTTTCGGGGCCGTCTTCCGGTCCCAAGCGCAACGTAGGCACGGATTCGGGGCACGCAAGCCCACGCGCTCGGTTGGGCGCGTTGCGTAACCGATCGCGGCCGGGCACGGTTGCAGGGCTGATGCCTGCGTTGCGCTCTTTCTCTACGGCCGTGCTCGGCTCGCTGCTGCTCCTGTCGGTGGCCTGTGGAGCTGAGGATGGGTCCGCGCCCGCCGGCGGCTCAACAGATGGCGATCCTGGCGTGACCCCGAAGGCCGAACTCGAGCCCGAGCCGAAATCGGAGGTCGTTGTTGCCGCGCCTGGGGTTCAAGACGACGGCTCGGTCGTCTCGGCGGTCGCATGGTTTCACGGGTCGCTCGAGGAAGCGTTCGCGCAGGCCAAGAAGGAGGGCAAGCTCGTCTTCGTCGACGTCGGCGCGTACTGGTGCCCACCGTGCCAGAAGCTGGATGAAGAGGTCTTCATCCAAGCTGACGTTGGCGAGGCGCTCGGCAAGGGCTATGTGGCCGTGCACATCGACGCCGAGAAGGGCGAGGGCCCTGATGTGGTCCGCGAATATCACGTGCAGGCATACCCAACGCTGCTGGTGCTCGAACCCGGGGGCATGGAGAAGGGCAGGGTGGTGGACTTCCTTTCGGCAGACGATCTGTTGGCCGCGCTCGGCCGGATCGAACAAGGAGAGAACGTGCTCACCGACGCCGTGGCAGAGCTCGAGGCCAAGCCAGACGACGTCGCGCTACGTCAGCGGTTGGGGCACCTGTACGTGTTGGCGGGTCAGCGTGAACAGGCCAACGCCGAGTTCGAGCAGGTGCTCGAGGCGGACCCCACCAACGAGATGGGGCTGGCCTCGAAGGTCCTGTACGACCAGGCGCTGTTCATACAGTTCAAGCTCGACGACGATGCGCCCGGAGCGATTGCTGCGCTTCGAAAGCTCCAGTCGCAGTTCCCAGACAGCGCGGAAGCTCTGCGCGCACATCGGCACATCGGCCGGATGCTTAACCGCCTTGGAAAGGCCGACGAAGCCATCGCGGAGCTCGACGCCATGCTCGCCGCTGATCCGCAAGACACCGGGCTCGCGAGCAGCTACGGATGGTTCAGCTTCCGGGAGAAGTGCAAACCAGCGCGCGGACTGGAAGTCGTTCGCACGGCGCTGAAGGCCGAGCCGAAGAACGCTGACCTGCTGTACCTCGAAGCGGAGCTCGCAGATCTGACCGGTGATCGCGAGGCCGCTGTGGCTGCGATCCGCCGGGCCCGGGACGTCGAACCTGCCTCGGCATTCTTCCGCCGTCAGGTCCAACGATTCGAGGCGACCCCGTGACCCCTGTGTTGGCCACCCTGGCGCTGGCGCTGGCTGTCCCGCCGCCGGTGTTCGATCCGGACGCTGGAGTGCCCCCCGGAGGGGGCTATTGGGCGCCCGGCGAGGCGCCTTCCGTCGCACCACCCGACGGCGAGGAGCAGATCCTCATCGGGGCGATCATGCTCCCGCTGGGTGTCCTCTCCGCGGGATCGGCATCTGCCATGGTGTGGGCAACCGCGCCAGGTCACTGTCAGGCTCGTCTGGAGAGCTGGGGCATCGACGCCAACGCGGACCAGTGCAAGGGGCTGTTCATCTACAACGTGATCCGGGTGTCGTACGGCAGCGCGGCCGTGATCACAGGCGCAGTGTTCCTCGCCATCGGCCTGCAGCGACGCAAGGCGCTCAAGGAGTGGAAGCGACGGCGGTTCCAGGGGCTGAGGCCGACGGGGTTGAGCTTCATGCCCAACCGACGTGGTGCATCGCTCGGAATGACGCTGCGCTTCTAGACTCCGGCCTTGCTCTGTGGGCCGTGCGTTGTTCAGTGCGGCCCAGGTAGGGAAGCATCGCACGGTGGAATGATGGCGCGAGTACGGTATGATCCCTTACGCGCAAAATTCATACGGAAGCGCGGCACCGAGCCGGTGTCTCAGGGGGGACAGCGGCAACGTAGGGGAAACGTGAAGGGAAACATGATGCATAGACACCTGACTCTGGCTGGATTGCTCTGCGTAGCGGGGGGATGTCCCTCGGCGGACTCCGGCGAGGACACTGCGGACGGCTCTGGCGGAATTGCGAGCTTCACTGGCTCGGGCACGGACGGCTCGACCACCGACGCCAATCCGACCACGGGCGAAGACACCGTTGCCGACACCGGGTCCAGCAGCTCGGGCGAGCTCAACTGCGGGGAGCAGGAGTTCGTGCTGGAGGCGGTGCCGCCCAACGTCGTCCTGGTGCTCGATAAGTCCGGCAGCATGGTCCAGAACGAGTGGGACGCCGACAACGATCCCATGACCGCCACCGAAACCAGATGGCGGAGCCTCTACGACGTGGTGTCGTTCGTCGTGAACACGTTCGAGGCCGAGATCAACTTCGGCGCGGTGCTGTTCCCCTCCACCAACGCGATCGCGGAGCTCGGCGCGGGTGCGTGCGTGGTCAATGCTCAACCCGAGGTCCCGGTTGCCTCCACCAACGCCGCCGGGGTCTTGGATGGGATCCCCGCTGCGAGCGCGGTGGGGACCATCAATGGTGCGACGCCTGCGACCGCCGGCGTGCAGACCGCGCTCGACCACCTCAACTCGCTCGACGAGAATATCGACCGCTTCATGATCCTCATTACGGACGGCGCGGCGAACTGCAGTGCTGACGCGGACACCGCTGCGTGTCCGGGCTTGGGTTGCGGTCTCATGGAGGAGTACGACACGAACCTGTCGTCCGTCGTCGGCGACGCGTTCGCGACCGATGGCGTACCGACGTTCGTCATCGGCATCGACATTGTCGACGAGCTCGTCGGAGCCGATCCCAACGACGGTCAGGTTGAAGCGAACACGTTCAACGAGCTCAACACGGTGGCCGAAGCCGGTGGCCGGGCGCGCGAAGGGGACGAGAAGTTCTTCAACGCGACCAACGAGATCGAGCTGCAGGCTGCACTGGCTGAGATCGCGGGGCAGGTGGTTTCGTGCACGATCCCGCTCAGCGAGGAGCCGACCGACCCAGACTTCGTCGAGGTCGAGATCGGCGGGATGGCGTTTGATCGGGTCGCGGACTGCGAGACCGAAGACGGCTGGGTCTACTCGAACCCCGAGGGACCCTATGACGCCATCGAACTCTGCAACGCAGCGTGCGACGCTTTGGCGGAGAGTGGCGAGCTGGATGCCACGTTCGGCTGTCCGCCTCCGGGCTGACTTCAGTCCCACGACCGGGAGATCTCGAAGCGGCGGCACCCTCGTGGGGCCGTCGCTTCGTTTTGCGACCTCCGCTCGCGTCGCAACGGCGATGTGCTCTAAGCTCAGGCCGCTTCGTATGGCTGCACGGAAGACCACCAAGAAGAAGACGACGAAGGCGAACTCGAAGAAGACGGCTTCTGCAAAGAAGAAGACGTCGGCAAGGAGACCTGCACCCGCGACAAAGAAGAAGGCGTCCGCGAAGAAGACGTCCGCGAAGAAGTCAGCGACCGTGACGAAGAAGAAGACGTCCGCGAAGAAGGC
>CAYGTG010000797.1:0-4361 GCA_964352485.1 uncultured Nannocystaceae bacterium
GCTCCGGATCGCGGCCGTAGTTGCCGGAATCGCGGGTCTCGGGATTGCCGGTATCTTGCTCTCGGCGGTCGGCAGCCAGGTCGAGCGGGCGCTCAAGCCGGTCGTTTCGTCGGCGGCTGCGGCCAAAGGGGCGGAGTCGGGCGACGGTGAGTCGGCGCATGGCGACGATGGGCCGCACAGTCTTCGCACGGTGGCCGTCGACCTGGAGCGGACGATGGGCGCGCTCTCCACCGAGCGCAACCGGTTCGAGGCGGTGCTGCAGACGCTGGAGCAGGCGGTGCTGGTGCTCGATGCGGACGAGAAGCTGATCACGGTCAATCGCGCGGCCTATCGCCTGCTGTCGCTGCCCGAGCGCGCGGTGGGACGAAGCTTGCTGGAGGCGGTCCGTGTGCCTCGGCTCAAAGCGCTGGCCGCTGCGGCGGCCGAAGGGGGCACGCATCACGATGAGTTCGAGCTGCCATCCGGTTTGCGGGTCGACGTGCGGGCCACGCGGCATGACGACGAAGGCGTGGTCATCGTCGCGCAGGACGTCACCGAGGTCCGGCACCTCGAGCGCGTGCGACGGGACTTCGTCGCCAACGTCTCTCACGAGCTCCGAACGCCGATCAGCGTCATTCGGGCCAACGCGGAGACGCTGCTGGACGGGGCCCTGGACGACCCCAAGGTCGCGCGGATGTTCGTCGAGGCCACCCACCGTCACTCCGATCGCCTGGGCCGGATTGTGACCGACCTGCTGGACATCTCGCGCATCGAGGCCGGCCGATACTCGCTCAGCCCCACCAATCTCAACGTCGGCGACGTGGTGGATCAGGTGCTCGACCTGGTCGAATCCAAAGCAACCGAGAAGGGGATCGAACTTTCGGTTACGATCGAGCCTGACCTCGACATGTACGCCGACCGCAAGGCGATGGAGCACATCCTGATCAACCTCGTCTCCAACGCGTTCAAATACACGCCGGAGAACGGAAAGGTGGAGGTGACCGCACACGCTCCCACACCCAACCGGGTGCGCATCGAGGTCCTCGATGACGGCCCTGGCATCGACCCCGCCCACCGTGAGCGGATCTTCGAGCGGTTCTTCCGCGTGGACTCGGGGCGCTCGCGTGACATGGGCGGCACGGGGCTGGGCCTGTCGATCGTCAAGAACCTGGTCGAGGCGCAGCGCGGGGAGGTCGGCGTCGATCCTCGCAGTCCCACCGGGTCGGTTTTCTGGTTCACCCTGCCCGCGGCTCGCCCGACGAGCTTCGAGATCGAGACTCCGGAGACAGCAACGTCATGAAGACGTGGCATTGCGGTCACTTTGAGGTCGGCGGAGTTTGGCAACATGCCAGGCGGTGCTCCCTTTGACTCCAGTCACGCGGAAGTTCGAGACCGAACTGAGCAGTCTCCGCGAGGAGCTGTTGCTCATGGCGGGTCGCGTGGAGGAAATGATTCACCGCGCTGGCCGCGCTTTGGTGCAGCGTGACGTGAAGCTGGCCAAGGAGACGATCGCGCTCGATCGCGCGGTCAACCGCGCCGAGGTCGACATTGATGAGCGGTGCATCGACATCCTGGCCCGTTTCCAGCCGATGGCGAAGGAGCTCCGGTTTGTCACCTTGGCCATGAAGATGGTCACCGACCTGGAGCGGATTGCCGATCTCGCGGTCAACATCTGCGAGCGCGCGATCGACCTCAAGCGGGCCGACCGCATCGTCGTGCATGCCGACATTCCGCTGATGACCAGCCTCGTTCAGCAACAAGTCGCCGGCGCGATCGATGCGTTCGTCAACGGCGATCCCAGCAAGGCGTGGGAGGTGCTGGAGAACGACGACGAGGTCGACATGCTCTACCACCGGGTGTTCGAGGACACCCTCGAGCGCATGCGCAGCGACTCGGAGCAGGTCCACCAGCTCATTCACGTGCAGTCGGTCGCAAAGTGGCTCGAGCGCATGGGCGACCACAGCACGAACCTGGCCGAGCTGGTGATCTTCATGATCGAAGGCCGGGACATCCGGCATCCGGGGTCTTAGGCGGGGTCTTAGGGGCTCGTCCCCCGGGTGGCGTGTCCTCTCACCGGTGTACTTCGTTCGCTGGGTTGTGGCCGAGGCTGGCGTCGCTCCTCTGGTGTCGAGGTCGAGTCGATCGGCGACGTTGAACTCGACTGGACTCCGTTCGACAAGGTGCGGGAGCTTTCCAACGCCGGCGAGCACCTGACGTTCGCGTACAACATCGCCGGCTCGCGGGTCGCTCGGTTTGACGATGCCGGTTTCACGCTGACGCTCGGAGGGTTGTTCGAGTACTCGAGCCAAGACAATGACCAGTCGGGGGAGATAGATCTCAAGGCTCGGTACTTCGTGCCTGTCGGCGGCGCTGTCGTCGAGGTGCGCGACGAAACGGAGCAGGGCGAGGGCGGGCCGTGGTCGCGTGAGGTGCTGTACCAGTACAACGACCACCTGGGCTCAGGCTCGGTGTTGGTCAGCGAAGACGGAACGGTCGAACAGCGAGTGTCTTTTGACGCGTGGGGCCAGGCTCGAAACTGGGCGTCTTGGACGACGAACTTCGACCCGGCGTTGCTGGAGACGCTTGCGTCTGGGTTCACGGGGCATCAGTCCGAGCTGGACCTGGGGCTGATGAACATGCGCGGGCGGATGTACTCGCCCGCGCTCGGGCTGTTCTTGAGTGTGGACCCGGTGGTGGAAGCGGCTGGGGATGCGCAGACTTGGAACGCGTACAGCTATGTGTTGAACAATCCGCTGCGGTACACGGACCCGAGCGGGTTCTCGGCGGTCGACGAGCCCGACCACGAGTGCGACGGTGGGTGCCCGATCTCTGGAGGAGCTGGAGCAGGATCCGGAGGAGGTCGGAGAACGAACGGAGGTGACAGGGGCAGCGTTCCGCAGAGCGTTCCTGGCCAGGGAAGCGGGCCGAGTGGGGGTCCAACCGGGACCAGTGACGCCGGGGGCTACGGAGGGCAGTCGGGAACCGGTGGTGGAAACACCCCGAAGCCGAACGAGCGCGGCCAGGGTGGTCCCGTTGCGGACGGAGGAGCGTTGGGGGTCTATCCCGCGCTCTTTCGGGAACTGTGGAGGCGGATCAACGAGCCGACATCCCTCGAACGAATGTCAGACCTTTATGAGTTCGGGAAGACAGTGGACTGGGGCGTGGTTGCCTGGGAAGGTCTTGCAGAGGTCCCCGTCGCGGGAATTTTTGTCGAAGGGTACGAGTTCGGCGAGGCCGCGATGGACGGCGATGCGGCGGGAATGTCCCTCGGCGTTGCCGGGCTCGCAGCTTCCTTCTATCCTCCAGCAAAGCCGGGCGTCAGGAGTGCGAAATGGGCAAGGAGGGCGAGGAGGGCAAGACGGGCGAAGAGGGCAAGACGGGCGAAGAAGGCAAGACGGGTAAAACAACCGGGGTGGAAGAGTCGGCGCACCTTCTCGCTGAACGACTCCGGGCTCAAAGACCATGCTCGTCGCCACTCGAATTTGAGCCCGGAAGCTTACCTACGCCGCGGGAAACTGAATATCGAGCATGGGAGCAAGTTGCGGGGTGGGGGAAAATACCCGAGTTCGAACTTCTACGTGAGGAAGGTGGGTGACGATGCGTGCAGCATCACGATTACTGATACCAGGGGCCAGATTGCTTCCATTGATACCTGGCAGAAGGCGGGCCAGACGATGACGCGTGTTGATGTGCTGAACGGCCTGAGAAGGAGTGGGGTGACTCCCCCAGCCGGATTCTGGGGGGGGCTCTGATGTCAAGAGAGAGAATGAATCAGCTCCTGGTAGGCCTTCAAACTGCGGGGTGGAGCCTTCTCGACTTCGACGAGTTCCCGATGGGAAGCCGTGAGCCATTCGTGCTTGAGGACGAGGAGATTGTGTGGGCGGTCCGACGGGCTGACGGCCTAGTTCTCGAACTTGAGTTTCACGCGTTTGACGATCTTGGTCGACGGACCAGTAAGCTCCGCGACATCCTCTATTGTGTAGAACGGAAGTCCCGAGAAAAACTGTACTTCACCAAGATCGGGAGCCGGGCGTGGACAACTGATATGCCGCGATTTGTGAGCCTGCTCAGCGATCGCTGAGCTATGTTGCAGATCATCAACATCCGCGTGATTTCGTGCGCGGTGCGCGAGCCCTCGGTCATGGGTACCGAGTTTTCCGATACGGACCTCGAGTGGGTCGAGTTCGACGAGCGAGCACTGCTCCCGTCCTCGTCAGATTCCGCCACGCTGTCGTTCGAGTGCCTCCAGATCGAGGGCGAAGGTTCGGCTATCCCGCACTGCAACTCGTACTTTGACTCATTCGAACTTCGCGTGGTGTATCCGCTGTACTGACGCCGGTTCGACTGAGGCGGTTGGCGGAGCAGGAGGTAAGGGGCAGGGG
>CAYGTG010000798.1:0-4358 GCA_964352485.1 uncultured Nannocystaceae bacterium
TTTTCACACTTCATTTCGCTACTTTCGCTTGGTCTCCGCTCAGGACTCTGGCTCGACCGAGTCTCCGGCAGCAAAGGCGTCGGAGAACAGCTCCCAAAGCCGCACGTCTTCCAGCGCCTCCGCCCAACGTGGGTAGGCATTCGCCATTGTCACTCGTTTCGACTTTGCGACCTTGAAGCCCTCGACGCTCCCGATCAGCCGCTCGATCTCGACGCGGCAGCGACCTGTGGTTTGAACGGTGCCATCGCTGTTGCCGCTGATCACCGTGGGCGCCGACAAGATTTTTGCGACGTGGGTGCTCGCATCAGCGGCTGAGAAGCACGCGGCGCTCTCCACCACCAGTCCCCCGGCAAACACCGCGAGTGTGTCGGGTCGCGTCGTGAACGCTTCCGCCCGAACCTCGCCCAAGAACACAAATGCACAATCGTTCCGCATCCGAGTGTCGCCGACCAGCTCTTCCATGTTCAACGTCATCGGCCCATCGCACGTGAAGGCCTCCGTAAAGACCACCAGGGAGACCGCCTCGTCGGTTGCCAGCTCTTCGTAGTCGAGTGCATCCCATGGTTCGTCCACGAACAAGACGGCGCCACCAGACCGCTTGGCGAAGTGCTCCAACATCTGGGAGCTTTCCTTGGCGAGGTTCGCCTTCTTCAGCCGCGCCAGAGCATCCGTCCGCTCGACGGTGAAACGCGACGTGGTGGGCTCCGGTTCATCGGCGGTTTCGTCCTCCTCGGGCGTCAGAGCGCTCTGTTGTTCGATCGACTCTGCGAAGAGAGTCCACAACGGGAGGCCGTCTTCGAGCTGCGCCGCCCAATGCGGAAGAAGCTCGGCCGCATCGACACTTCTGCAGATCGATCCCGCGATGACACCCACCTTCACGGGGGACCTGGAACGGACGTACACGAGTCCGTCCACAACGGATGCTTCGAGGTTCTCGACGAGAACATGCGTGACCGCGGCTGGCACGATTGTCCGAGCGAGCAGCGAGCTTGAAAAAACAGCAAGCACGTTGAAGTCCACGAGGACGTCGCTGCAGTGAACCGGGCGTTTGAACACGTAGGCACGCCACCCGTCTTCAGGATGTGCGCGAAGATGCAACGGCCCCTCTTGCACAACCCGCTCGTCCACGATCAGGACCCGCTCGTCGAGCGCATAGAGTTCTTCTGCGGATGGAAAGGCGTGGACCCGCCGTGCCCCCGCCCCCAACAAGAGGTACGAGTCCATCCCGCGCAGCAGAGCCCGCCCCTCCTCACTCATCCGCGTTGTATCGCGCCAGCTCTTGTACGCCTCGGCGTCGAGCAGCTCCGGTTCTCGTTCTGGAAACTCGTAGGAAAACCGAGGCGGAGCCCAGTGACCGGGCCACACGAAGCCTTCCGGAACCTGCAGGTGGCCAGCGTTGATCGCATCGATCGCAGCACCGAGCCCGGCGTGTTCAATCTCGTCGGCGGCAAACTCAAACAGCTTGCTCGGCACGAGCGTGCCCCCGAACGCACCACACAGCTGCTGGACTTCGAGCTGGGTCTCGGGCTCGAGCAGAAGCTCGCCTTCGGCATGGCCGGCAAACAGCATCGCAGCCCTCAGCCGCTTGGCCACGTGCGTGGTGCAGCCGTCCGCTTGCAGGCACGCGGCGCTCTCTACCTCCAGCCCTCCAGAGAACACCGCTGTCGTGCCCGGCAACGTCGTGAGCGCCTCCGCCCGGACACCCGACAGAAACACAAATGCTATCTCCTCTCGCTCTTCGTCCTCACCCAGCAGCTGTGCCGCACTCAGGGCCAGCCCCTCCTCGACGTCGATCGCCTCGGTGAAGATCGCCAGCGCGACCGGGGTGTCGCTGGCGAGCGTGTCGTAGTCAACCTTGACCCACGGCTCGTCGATCCACAGTACGACCTCCTCCTCAGCGCAGCGGTCGGCGTAGTCCTGCACCAGCGTAAAGCTCGCTTCGCTGAGGGTGGCTTCGAGTCGCGACAGCGCGTCTCCCCAGGAGAGGATGAACTTGGACTTCACAGGAGCAGCCACCGCCGCCAGCTTAGCAAGCGCCGCTGATGAGCAAATCGCGGTGCCCTTCGTTGCAACAATTTTGTTCACGTCGCGCTCGTGCCCGACCCAGTACGGCTCCCGCAGGCGTTTAAGCGAAATGAAGTGGGAAAGGCGGGGATGGAGGAGTAGGGCGGCAGGAGAGCCAGTGAGCGTCTCGCCTTTTCGCGAGAAAACGGGCTGCAACAGGGGCCGGCGGCGGCACCGAGTCCAAGTCCCTGGCACGCCGAGACGAGCGCGGAGAGAAGCGCTCGTAGACGAAGACTCATGGGGCTGTAGAGCTGCAGAACACGTACCCGCAGGGCAAGGGCCACGAAGCCGTCGAAATCCACGAGATGACCTGGCAACACGGGGAGAATTTCCTCGTCGCCTGGGCCCATCGTGCGGAGTCGGAGTGGCTCATCCTGGATACGCTCTGCTACATCGAAGGCACAGAGTTCTAAGACGGGCAAAGTGGACGGGAGTGAGTCACCACGAAGCCGGGGAACTGCAGCAGCGCTGGATCGAGCAGCCGGGGCACGGTTTTGCCGTCGTGGGGATAGAAACCCGGACACTCGAAGGTCCAGCCATCGTCGCGATGCTCCAGGTAGACGTAGTAGGCGAGCCCACCATCGCGGTGCCCCGCCGCAGAGATATTGGGCAGTACCCGCGTCACGTCAGCCAGGGGCTCGTAGCCGGTGCCACCACGGTTGTACGGCTTGCCCTTGTACAGCGCCGTGGCGTCGAGCGCCTCGATGCCGAAGAAGTGGAACAGCTCCGGATGGGGGTACCGAAACTCCCCGCCCGCCACGCGAGTGATGTGGATGCCAGCGTAGGCCGTCAGCCCGCTCTCCTTGAGGAACGCCTTGGCGTACGTTTCGGAGCGGTCGTCGAAGAAGCGGATGACCACAGTGAAAGCGGCGAGCTGGTGAAAGCCGAACTCCGTCGGGGGGTAGGCGGCGACGAAGGCTTCATAGGCCTCCACGAAGCGGTCCTCACGGAGGGCGCCCAGCAGGTCCATCACCACGCAGCTGAGCTCTTCCCGCTCCGTCTGTGAGACGAAGCCCCGACGCTTCTGGTCCACGCGGTAGGTCCAGGTCTCGAGCCGAGCGACCTCTCCTTCCTTGCGCCGCTTGGTGGTGAGGCTCCGGTACCAACCGCCCAGTTGCTCCGTGTTCTCAGCCGTCGGCAGGTAGGCGTACGTCCCGACATCGGTCGCGATCGCGCCGGGTGGCTCCACCGCGGTGGAAAAGCTGTCCCCGGTGCCCTCGATGGAGATCTCGGTGAACTCGACGTCGCAGATGCTTCGGTCATCCCGGAGCCTGGGCGTGCCCCGCAGGACCAGGGTCATGTCGCCGACCGTGGCACGCATGTAGCCGGCGAGCTCCAGGTGGTGCCCGAGGTTCACGCCACAGAGCTCGGTCAGGGTCGACAGGGACACTGGGAATTGCTCGACCCGGTTGAGCCCGACCATCAGGGCGTGGACATCTTTCGGCGTCAGCTCAGTGCGTTCGGTCTTCGACATGGTGCGGGTCCGGCTCAACGGCGCTCGGCAAGCTGGCGACGCAGCAGCAGCTCCAACGGTGAGTCCTTCGGCTGCTTCACGAAGAGTCCTCCGGTGGGTCGCTTTCCCTTGAGCACGAGGATCAAGCAACCCTTGTTGGCGTCGTAGTCCAGCTTCTTCAGGTGCTTCCAGGGGTAGCGATACTCCACCGGTTCGCCCAACCGTCTTCGCTTTGGCGGCGGAGACGTGGATGCCACTGGGGTCCAAGCCCAACGTTCCGGGCCCTGCGACCTTGATGGGGACCTGGGTGGTACCGATGGCCGGAGCGGCGAACTCGACCTGAACTTGGACGGGCTCCATCGCAGGGTTCACACGGGGAGAACACCGGCCATCTGTAGACTTGCGGTCATCCGGGAAAAAGCGGGCACTATTTCGCCAGGCTCCGAGCGCCCGTCCCTGGGGCGCACTGGCGACTGCTGCGCATGCAACGTGGCCGCTGTTAGGTGGGGAATCGCAGGAGGACCACGCTTGTGTCGTCCTGGAGATCACCCGACCGCATGCGGACGGCATCCATCAGCATCCGTCCTGCCGAGGCGAGATCGGTGGCGCTACGAACGATGCCGCAGATGGCGGCGGGTGAGGCGAACTTGAGCAGTCCGTCGCTCGCGATCAAGAGGCTCTCGGAGGTGAGCGACGCGGTGAACGCTGCACCTCGAGCGACCCCGGATCCGAGCATGGGCTTGCGGGCCTGGTTGTCGGTGAGGTCCTGGTATCAGGACCGCGGGAGCTCTGGGGTGAGGAGGTGCTGTTTGCCCGGCTGCGGGGGGAGGCCGGTGAGGGT
>CAYGTG010000799.1:0-4338 GCA_964352485.1 uncultured Nannocystaceae bacterium
CTCTTCCAACGCTCGCCGTTCATCCTCAGAACTCAGTCCCAAAGCGCCCCAGACCTTCGGGTGAAAGAAACAGGTCAGCCATCCGCCGTCAACACGCTGCAAGAAGTCACGCCAACTATCGGCAGTGTCCACCCACGTTGCTCTCGCCACCCGACGTTCCCTCACCCACTCATTCTCCGTCGCGTCCGGCAGCAACATCCCTCCGACCTGCGCGTGCGCGTCCAAGAACTCAGGTTTCTCTCCTAGCTCCACCCACAGCGCATGAACACGCGACACCAGCGACAGATTCTCCGGTTCAGCCCGCGCCTCAAGGATCGCGGCCAGATATGCAGCCTGGTTGCCGGGAACCGCGCGGAGCTTCTGCAACCATAACTCGGCAGACTCAGTTGGTAGCTCAAGCAACCAGGGCGAAAACTCTATTGGCCCAGACTCGCCCTCCCTTCCATCAACCCCTCGCAGACAATCCCACAACTCGAACATCCACGAGTGCACAGTCCCCCTGCTCCCCCCCTCATCGGCAACGGGCATCCACCACGCAAACAACATTGCGAGCACATGCTGCGGCTCCAACCCTTCGACGAACCGCCCCCCAAGATCGTATAATTCAGCCGTCCCTCCCAACGCAGTGAAAGGCTCAGAATCGCACCCACTGCACTCGAGAGGCAAATCATTGAGCCCCGCTACACGAAGCGCAATATTTTGTCTAGGACCGCTCAACATCCCAGCAAGCAGGTCCGAGACATAGCGTTCGTCCGCGTCACAGGAAGCGAGCTTTGCGAGCAGATCTAGCTCGAAGGCCAACGCGCCGTGCTCGTCAGTCTCCACATCACCGAGGACCTCCCGAAGAGTTGCAAACGCATCAACCCCAGCGAACGCCCGGAGGGATCGAGCCACGCCACCCGACACCGGCCATGTCCAACGAGTATCCGCCGACATAACGACGCGGAGCGTGCGCGCCAAATCCGGTTTCCGCGGCCGGCGAAACTCAGGGAGAACGCGAACTAGACCACGGCGCATGCGAACAACCTCGATAACATTCTCGACGTCAGACAAATCCATCCCCGAGCCATCCGCGGCACCAACAAGCCCCTTCTGAACCGCATTGCTTTGAAACGCACAGTAGAACTGCAGCACATTCGCATAGACATGCTGTCTTCTAACAAGGGCATAATGAGCCCGCTCCGGAGCCCCATCAGCATGCGTATGCATAAAAGCAGCCGCAAAAAACTCCCGAAACGGCTGAATGACGAAGTCAACGTTTTCCTGCGCCTCACCCTTTCCAGCAAGAAGACAAAGACGGTCCTTCGCCTGGAGCATAATCTGGTCGACAACAGCACTGAGCTTGCCACGGATCTCACAGGACCCATACTCATCCAGGACCTTCCGAACGCACCCTCTAAACATCGCCTCGCTTAGAACCTCAACACCAGTAGGAGATTCAAGCCCATTCATAAGACGGTAGCCAACAAGCTCGTGAAGCCGCCGCAAGTCGCCCTCACGTTCTCGAACCATCTCTCGGCTTTTCTCCCGGTCGAATATCACATCGACATATCTTTCATAGAGCTTATGCCGAGCATGCGGAATCGCATGCTTCCTTCGCACGATTGTCAACATGACCGTAGCCTGCAACAAGGTCGTCGCAAGTTGCTGCACTGCGCGTGAAGTCATTCCGTCATCAATTCGTGCCGTTGCATCCAAGCGTTCATCTTCCTCCGGCACTCTTTGCGCCAGCCAGCTCTTCACATACTGGTCGAATTTCGCGCGATCAAGATCAGCGACAGCCCACGTGACCGGGTCAAACGAATCAAACTCCCCTCGGTATCCCTGGGGACGAGAGGACATAATGAGCTGAAGATCGGCCTCATGCCCCGAACATCCATCAAGGAATCGGTCGAGCTCTGCGAAGATCGTCCGTCTCAACTGGGGGTGTGGAACCTCGTCGAGCCCATCAAGAACGAGCAAAGTCGGATTAGCCTGCACAAGCCCAAAAAGATCTTCCACCGCATAGTCCATTGAAGCGGCCTTGCCAATCTGCTCAGCCAGGTATAGCGCCAGGTACTTCCCCTCCGACTTGGTTTCCATCCACTGCGCATATCTGCGCAGCTCAACACGAAACGGAATACGGACATGACAGGAAGCCTCCAGGTCAGCCGGAGATATTCCGCCCGTCAGATTCAACCTCTCTGCGAGTCGCTTCGACAACGCGGGCTCGACCATGCGTGCGGCGTGATACAGAACAAGGAACTGCGTCAGCGTACTCTTCCCGGCGCCCGGCCCGCCCATGATAATCGTGTATTGTGATGCGGCCCTTATCAGACCGAACGATGCCGGATAGAGAGTTTCCCCGCGCATGCGACGGCCAGACATCGCGACGGGATGAGATTCTGCGCTTCCAGCAAGTTCAGGTTGAACAACAGACTTCGTGTCGAGACGAAGGTCAAGATCCACAAAGACGCTCTCCAATCGCAGCTTGTCCTCGTCGCCGGCCTCGTCAGCTCTGGCCTCGGATTGAGTGCGCAGGATCGACTTAAGATACGCCTTGCAGATGGCGTTCTTGGCTTTCTGTTCCGCCGTGCGATCCTCGATCAGGGCACGAAGCACGTCTCCGGGAAGCACATCGCCCAGGTAGGTTGTACGCACCGAAGGGTCCGCGTCCAGCATCCTGGACAAGTCCACAGCATCCCAGACTTCGATCTCGGGCACCTCGTCTTTCCAACGCTGGATGACCGCGGCAACGCGATCTCGCGTACCCACATTTCTCACACCGCTAAAGGGAACATTCGTCAGCATAATGTACTTGTGACACGGGACCTTGTACTTCGTGACAACCTTCTCGAGTTCGGCTTCGAGCTCAGCTTCTACCGCAGTGCGCGCAGCGCCCCATCCCCGCAAGCCGATGTCATGAAATTTCGCCTGAAAAACCCACTGCTTCGGCACGTCCCGTTTCTCGTTTAGCGGGCGCACGTAGCTCTCGTGGGCGCACGGTTGAGTCCAGGTAGCCTCGCGTGCTCCATCTTTGCCGCTTCCGAACTGGCTCAACTCCCCGAACGTCCGAAAGAGATTCTCCAGGAGAGCCTGCGCTAGAGTTTCGAATCTCGCACTCCCCAACCGCTCAAAACAGTATTTTGACATCTCTAGAACTTCGTCTTCCTAGCGCAGACACGCTTGTATTGGATCTTCATCAGCAGACTCGAAAGAAGTTGTATGCCGCGCGCATATCGATTTCGCGGTCGCAGCGGTCGAAGGGCGGGAGGTATTGGATGGCGAAGTCGGGGAGTTGGTCGGCGGAGTGGACGCCCTTGACCTGTTCCCACTCCTTACGGTCCAGCCCCACGCCGGAGAGGCCGCGGTTGGTGGTGAAGACGATCATGCCCCGTTGATCGTAGTAGGTCTCTCGTTCGTACTGTTGGAGTACGGGAAACTGGATCCGGTAGATGAGGCAGAGTTCGTCGGCGGTGAGGCCCAGGGCGAGGGCGGCGAGAGCGTCGAGTTCGATGAGAGCCTGGCGGCGTTCGTACGGGGTCCGGAGGGCGGATTCGCGCGTCCAGGTCGCGGCCATTCGCCCCATCCCGATCGTTCGGGGGTCCTCCTTGGCACTCGGCAAACTGATGCCAGGCGCGACTCGTTTCCACAGTTCTGCGTAGTGCGAGGTCACGCAGTTCAGCTGGAGAGCCCGAACGATGATCTCGCCGACACGTTTCTCGGGGATGATCATGAGGGCACTCTCAGACTGGTTTAGGTGGCCTGCGCCTAGGCTCTTCATGAAGAAGTCGGCGACTATCGAGGACTGAAAGCCCGAGAACGCGACGGTCGAGTTCTCATCTGGCAATACAACCGTGAACGCCGTGTGAATGTGCGTCGGCCCCGGCGGGAGGAGCATCGGAATGAGAGTCCGCTCCCCCGTCGGCGCGACCATCTCACGATGCACATGCCGATAGAAGTCGGTGACCGGTCTCCCGTTCCAGTGTGGGGTCCGCTCGCGGTACTCGGCCGGCGCGCAAGCGGGGACGTAGTTGGTCCGCGGGAGGTAGTCGTCCGGGATCTGGGTGAGGTCGACGACCGAGTAGTCCTGATTGTGACGGCAGCCTTCGTTCGGAGTCTTGTTGAACGGGGTGGCGACGTAGAAGTGCGGCCCGGAGACGACCCACTCGGAGACTCCTTCAGGAAACCTTGAGTCTCGTTTGATGGTCCCATCACGTTGTCGGCCCGTCTCTTCGAACATCTTGCTCGCGAAGTACTGGCCTCCGAGGTCGCCAAGCCTCAGCGGCGCCTTCGCGAACTTGCGGAGGACTTCGAGGATCTCTTGGCTGTGGACGACGGGCAGGCGGGCTTCGAGGG
>CAYGTG010000800.1:0-4335 GCA_964352485.1 uncultured Nannocystaceae bacterium
CTCCGAAGCGCTGCATCGGAACCTGCGGCATCGCCAGCAACGCGAAGAACGCCGTCGCCGTGGTGATCCCCGAGAGCACAACCGGGACCAGCAGCTCCCGCACCGTCGCCGAGGCACGCTCCACCGACGTGCCGACCTGTCGCTGGAAGCCGGCGATGATGTGCATGCCGAAGGCGCCACCAAGCGCCACCATCATCACAGGCGTCGTACTGCTGACGATCGTCAGGGGCTCCCCGAAGCGACCGTGCGCGCCCACCACGAGTCCAACGCCAAGCGCGGTCACCACGAGATTGAGCGCCGCGCCACTGAGACTACCCAGCAGCAGGGCCGAGGCGAGTACGAGTACGCCGATGACCGCCGGGGACAGACGCTCGATGTCCGCGCGACTCGACAGCGCCGCGGTGCTCTGCGCGAAGGGACCGCCGCCGAAATGGGACTCGCCATTCCAGCGTTCCTCGACGAGCGTCCGGATCCCTTGCAGGTTCTCCGCCCGTGCCGCGGGGTCGTCAGTCGGGAGCAAGTAGACGAGCAGCACCGCCGCGGTCCCGTCCTTGGAGACGAGGTTGCCCACCGCGTTGTGGTTGCCCAGCACCCGGGTGCGAATGTCGGCAGCCTCCGGCGTGCCTTTGGGTACGAGCGGCTCCACGACCAGCGTGTCGCCTTCCACCCGCAGATCTGGCAAGTCCGGGTAGGACAGCACGAGCCGAACCCCAGGCAGCTCCGATACCGAGACACCCAGCGACCGAATCGACTCGGTGGTTGCCGGGACAAGAAGGTCGTCCCCGGCGTTGCGCAACCCAACGAGGCCAACCTCGAGCATCCCGAACCGGTCGGCGACTTCGCCGAACGTCACGACGTCCGGATGATCGGGCGGCAGAAACGCCAGCACATCGTCGTCGTGCTGCAGCGCCGAGACGCCCGGAACCAGCCAAGCGCACAACGCAACGAACAGCGCCACGATCACCCATCGCGCGCGAACGATGGGATGCAGGCTCGAGGATGGAGACGAGGGCTCGGCCACGCGAAGCTCAGCCCCACACGGGCGTCAGCCAGCTGCGACGATGCTCGACGCGGCCGTGCACGACGTCTTGGAAGTGCTGCTGAATCTTCTTGGTGTGGGGACCCACGTCTGTGTTCCCGTCGCCGAGGGTGCGTCTGTCGACGCTGCGAACCGGGGTGACCTGGGCGCCGGTGCCACACAGGAACATCTCGTCGGCCACGTACAACTCGCTACGACCGATCGAGCGTTCCTGAAACTTCAGCCCGAGGTCTTCGGTGGCCAGCTCAATGAGCGTGCGGCGGGTGATGCCATCGAGGTTGTCCTCGGTGCTGGGCGGACTGAACAACGTGCCATCACGAATGATGAAGATGTGCTCCGCGCTGCCCTCGGACACCTTGCCGTCTTCGGTGAGGAAGATGGCTTCGTCGAATCCGTTGTCGAACGCCTCACGTCGGGCCAGCGCGCTGTTGATGTAGGCGCCGGTCGGCTTGGTCCGCGAAGGGATCGCGTTGTCACGAACGCGTCGCCACGAGCTGATGCAGACATCGATCGCGTCCTTGTCGATGTACCGCTTCAGCGGCATCGAGAAGATGATGAACGAACTGGACTCGATATCGAGCACGGGTGCGAGCTCGTTGCTGTTGTGAATCAGCAGCGGGCGCATGTAGACGTCGTGATGCACCTCGTTGCGGCGCAGCAGCTCCAGGTGGATCTGCGAGACCTCATTGACGTCGCCGGGGAGCCGCAGATGCAGGATCTTGGCGGAGTGTTGAAGCCTGCGGACGTGTGCATCAAGGCGAAAGACGAACACTTCCTTGCCGTCGTCGGCGAGGTAGCCCCGAACGCCGCCGAAGCAGCCCATACCGTAGTTGAGCGCTCGACATCGCACGCTGACCGTCGCGTCCGCGTCGTCCAACCACTTTCCGTCCATGTACGTGACCATGTTTGCTCCGGCTCTCACTCGCGCGTGTGCGGCACGGCGACCGGCCTCACGCCATCACCTGCTCGCACGCATTGTTCTTGGGGTCGCAGCGCTCACGCGCCGCGGGCGGACTATGCCAAGGATGCCACCAGGTTGCCAGTGCATCTGCTGCGCTCAACTGCGAATAGCTTTGCACGCAAGGCCCAGCGGCCCAGTCCTGGGGCTTGCGCGGCGCAGCCCAATCGGCGCCCGCAAAGGTCTGGAACGAGCGGCCCCGAACACCCCCCGAGGTTGTGCTACTAGGTCGACGCAATGGTGTCGCGCGCAGTCACGTCGTTCGCGCTCGGCCTCGCCGTCCTGGCGTGCGACGGCGCGAAGTCCACCCCAAGCGCGGCGGCCGAGCCCGCGGCAAACCACCCCGCCGAAACCGCGAACGGATCGCACGACGCCGACGACGCATCGGTGGGATCCGATGGGCCCCTCGACGGCGCCCGCAACGGCATGGTCAACAACATCGCAGGCACACCCGTCTCCGAGAAGCAGATCGAGTTCGCCGGACACCCGGCGCGGGCGAGCGCAGCGACGGCCTCCGCCGACGGCAACCCCCTGCGCATCGAGGCGCCAATTTTCTTCGCCGAGCCGCAGCTGTACCAAGTGCTCGTTGTCCGGGCCGAGTCGGAGCGTTTCCCGGCTCCGAAGTTCTTCGACAGCTTCTCGTTGCTCGGCGAGTAGTCGTCCCCAACGCGGGTCTCGATCATGCTCTGGGTTGCCCTCGGTCCGCTCGCGGTGATGGCCTCGATCCTCGCTCGCGCCACGCGGGAGGAGGGTCATGGAGATCGACTGGAACAGTGGACCCTATGTGCCGTCGTCGCGCTGACCTACGTCGGCATGGCCGCCGTGCTGCTGGGGATGTTCGGGCTCTTCGATAGCGTCTCGATCACGCTGGCGTGCTTCACCCTCGCCGCCATGCTGTGGCCCTGGCAGGGCGAGCGGAGCGTCAGCCGCCCGGCACCGCGGCTGGGTCGAGTCTGGCTCCCGCTGGCGATCGGGCTGCTCGCGGTTGGCCTTCGGCTCCCGGCGGCCGACTACACCCTCGCAGGCCGCGACCAGGGCACGTACACCCTGCGCGCCGAGCAGCTCCTGCGGACCGGCGGCTTCACCCACCACGATCCGCTCCTGAGGCGCGCGAGCGAGGACCGCGGGACGCGAGCGGGCCCCGGCGACATTTTGGGCGTGGTCCCCAAGCGTGTCGAAGCATGGCGCGAGGATACGTACGAAGGCAGCTACCGGCCCGGATGGTACCTCGTCGACCGCGACCAAGGCCTCGTCGCCCCGCAGTTCTTTCACCTGCACCCGGCGCAGATGGCCGCCTTCGGGATGGTGTTCGGGCATGACTCGATGCACCGCATCGTCGTGTTCGAGGCCTTTTTGCTGGTGCTGGTGCTGTTCTTTGTTGCGCGCCGCGTGCTCCGTTCGGTCGGGTGGGCATCGGTGGCGGCGCTGATCGTCGCGGCCAGCCCCCTGGCGATCTGGGTGCATCGCACGCCCTTGACCGAGACCCCAACGAGCCTGCTGCTGTGGGCCGCGGTGCTGTCGGTCGTCCGATGCCCCGACCACAACATGAGAGGGCTTCACCGCGCCGCGTTGCTGCTCGGCGCCACGGCATGGGTGCGCGGCAACGCATGGCTGACCGCCCCGCTGCTGCTGGCGGTGTTGTGGCTGCTGCCCGGTCACGCCTCCGAGCGCCGGCGGCCCGTCTTGGTGTACCTGATGGTGCTGATGGGCGGCGTCCTCGCGCATGCTGGCACGACCTTTCCTTATCTGGCCGACGAGCTGAACAAGCAGCTCCACGTCACCTGGCTTCGCTCCCCGTGGACGCTGGTGCTGGGAGCCGCTTGCCTGGGCATCGCCTGGTCGAGCATCGATGCCCTGTGGTTCGACGGCCGAGACGACGGGCCTCGGCGCGCGCTGCTGCGGCGCCACCTCCCGGCGTCCGTCTCCGCGCTCACGCTCGGGGCAGTGGTGCTCTACGGCGTCCTGCGTTGGATATCGCCACAGGGCACCCACGCGCGGCTCGATCCCGCATGGGCGATGTTCGGTCCACTCGTCATCACCGGGGCCATCCTGGCCTTGCCCGGCGCTGCGCTGAGGGTCCAGCTCACGCGTTCGCGGGACGTGTGGTTGACCGCGATCGCGGCAACGCTGGCCGCGCCCCTCGTGCTGTACGCCCAACGCAACCTGCCCAGGGCCGGACTCTTCTACTACGGGCGATACCTCGCACCCGAGCTCCTACCCGCAGCGGCGCTGCTGTGTGCCGCCACGCTGCATGGCGTGGCCAAACGACTCCCCAGGTGGCCCCGCCGCTTGTGGACGCTCGCCGCGATCGCAGGATTACTCGGGTCCACCGCGTTGC
>CAYGTG010000801.1:0-4335 GCA_964352485.1 uncultured Nannocystaceae bacterium
GACAAGGAGCTTGCGATCGCCGAGCAGGAGTTGCGCGAGTTCTCCGAAGCGGAACACGCGGTGCAACTCGACACCCAGGCGAAGGTCACCATCGAGAGCGTCTCGATGATCGAGGCCGAGCTTCGCCAAGCGGATGTCGAGGCGGCGGTGCTGGGTTCGCTCCACAAGGGGCTGCGGACGCGCATCAAGAACGGCGAAGGGGCACACCTCACCGCCAGCTTCATCGCCGACCCTGTCCTCGCGGCATCGATCGGTGCGCTCACCGAGGCCGAGACCCGCGCGGCCACGATGTCGGCTTCGCTGACCCCGGACCACCCGAAACTGGTGGAGCTCAACCGCCGTCTGAAGCAGCAGCGCAAGCAGGTCGGTCGCCTGCTGGGCACCGCGCGCAAGAACGTTGGCAGCCGAATGGCCAACCTGCGTCGCGAGCGGGACGCGGCCGCCGCGGTCCTCACCGACTTCCCCGCCAAGAATCTCCAGCTTGCCCGCCTGATGCGAGACGTCGAGGTCTCCCAGAAACTCTACGCGTTCCTGCTGGAGCGCTATCGCGAGGCGGAGATCCTCGAGGCCTCCACGACGATCGACAAGCGGATCGTCGAGAGCGCCAACGTGCCGCACGACATGGCTTCGCCACGACGCGTCCGAATCTGGGCATCGGGCTTTGCCGCGGCCGTGATCCTCGCCCTCGGGACTGCGTGGCTCTCCCACGCGCTCCGGCGGCGACTCACCTCGGTCGACGATGTCGCCGCCGAGTTCGACTTTGGGGTCTACGGCGTCGTGCCCAAGCTCTCCGAGGCGAGCAAGACCTCATCGCGAGACAACTCCCGTCTGCCGCACCAGGCGGTCTGGGCCGAGACGCACTCGCCGGCGGCGGAGGCGTTCCGTGCCCTGTGCGTGTCCGTCACCCTGACGCCGGCGGAGGCAGGACGCGGCCGCGTCATCGCGCTGTCCTCCAGCCAGCAAGGTGAGGGAAAGAGCACCGTGGTCTCCAACCTCGCCATCTCCCTGGCGCGCTCTGGGTCTTCGGTGCTCGTCGTGGACCTCGACCTCAGGCGTCCGGTTCAGCACCGTGAGTGGCGGGTCAAGCGGAACCGCGGATTCACGAACCTGCTCGCGCACGGGAACGTCGCGGACTTCGCCGACTTCGTCTGCCCGCAAGAGTGCGGTGTCCACGTCCTCACCGCCGGCCAGCGCGTACCCGACTCCCTACCGTCGCTCATGTCTCCGAAGCTCGCCGAGCTGATCGAAGCGGCGCGACTTCGATACGACTACGTGCTCCTGGACAGCGCCCCCTCGTTCGTTCCCGACGGCTCGGTTGTCGCCCAGCACGCGGATCTTCTCTTGGTGGTCGCTCGACCCGGAGTCCTGCAGCGTGCCCATGCTCGCCGCGCGCGGGTGGTGTGGAGCCGCCTCAGCGCGCCCAAGGGGTTGGTGCTCAATGCCGTCGAGCGCGACCACGGTGGAGACGATGGGTACTACTACTATGGCGGAGGCTACGCCTATTCCTCCGACTACAACCAGTCCCCGGCCGACGCCGATGAACTCGAAGATGACGATGCCCAGTCCGACGACATCGCAATCGCTTCCTGATCTGTCCCCTAGGGGCAGCTTTGCCTGGACCCTCGTGGGGCGCGTGATCTACGGCCTCGCTCAGTGGGGAACCCTGGTGTTCGTCGCGAAGTTGGGCTCGGTCGCCGAGGTGGGGCGCTTCTCCTTGGGGCTCGCGGTGACCGCTCCGGTGATGGTGTTCTGCAACATGCACCTGCGGAATCTCTATGCGACCGACGCGACCGGTCGCTTCGGCTGGTCGACCTATCGGCAGGTCCGTCGCGCGACGGCGCTCGTGGGACTGCTGGTCTGCCTGGTGATGGCCGCGTCCCTGTATGAGGGAACGGCCGCCTGGGTGATCGCTGCGGTGGCGTTGGCCAAGTCGATCGAGATGCTCGAAGACTTGCGGTACGGCGTGTTTCAACGCTTCGGTCGCATGGACGGGTTCAGCAAGTCGTTGATCCTCCGTGCGATCGCGGGGCTGGGAGCCCTGAGCGCGGTCATGGTCACGACGGGCCGGTTGCCGCTGGCGGTGTTGTGCATGGCGGCCGCCTGGGCTGCGGTGTGGCTGCTGCACGATCGCCCGCGATCCGACGCTTTGTTGGGCGCCCGCGGCCAGCCCCGAGATGCCCTCGGCGGCTCTCCTCGGGGCCTGGTCTTGATGGCGCTCCCGATGGGCCTGGTGTGGCTGGTCGACTCCCTCAACCAGAACCTGCCGCGCTACGTTGTCGAGGCTCACCTGGGCGAGGAGATGCTCGGGTTCTACGTGCCGATGACCTACGTCGTCACGGTCGGCAGTGCCTTTGTCTTTGCCCTGGGAGCCCCCCTGGCGCCGCGGCTTGCTCGCCATGTCGCCCAGCGCAATGCGACCGCCTTCGCGAAGATGTCGCTGGGGTTGTTTGCGCTCGCCGCTGCCATGGGCGGGGCCGGCGTGCTCGTGGCCGCGACGGTGGGGGACGTCTTGTTGGGCCTTGCGTATGCGGAGTCGTTCGCCGCCTACCAGCCCG
Organism: uncultured Nannocystaceae bacterium; assembly: GCA_964352485.1. Lineage (GTDB taxonomy): Bacteria > Myxococcota_A > Polyangia > Nannocystales > Nannocystaceae > CAJXVA01. Next base: position 2,556 of record CAYGTG010000801.1, read on the forward strand.
AGTTCGTGTGGATCATGGTCGGCGGCGCGATGCACTTCGTGCTGGCGTTGTCGATGTACGCACTCACCGCAGCTCGGCTGCTCAAGACGCAGGCGGTGCTCTACCTCGGTGCTGCGACGACCACCGGCGTCGCCGCGCTGGCATGGGTCCCTTGCAGTGGCCTCATGGGCGCGGCGCAGGCCAGTGCCCTCGGGCTCGCGGTCGGGGCTGCCGGCGCCATATTGGCCGTAACCTTCGCGTGGGCCCGACTGCACGGCGGTGGTCACCATGCATGACGGTGCTCCCCAGCGTCAGGTCGCGTGGGCGAGCGCGATCGCAATGGCTCTGTTCATCCTCTCGGGGCGATGGAGCTTGGCTCGGATGGGCCTGGGGGAGAGCAGCGCGCTGTACGAACCTCGCGCTTGGATCGTGGTGGGGTTGGCAGCGATCGCCTACTCGCCTGCGTTGGGCCGAACGCTGGATGCGGAGCCGGTGTTGCGTACCAACATCGGGACCACGGTCGCGTTCTTGGGATACCTGGTCGTCTCGGTGCTCTGGGCCCCCACTTCGGATCTCCCCTGGGCCAAAGCCTACGAGATGTTGCTCATCGTCGTGGCGCTCGCGTCGGTGGCCCGCATCGCGCGATGGACCGGACCGGCGCTGCTGATCAACCGATTCTGGGATGCGCTCGCCGGCGCGCTGGGGCTCATGGGCGTGATGGGACTCCTGTCGTGGGTCGGCGGGTCAGGGGAGCGACTCGCCGTGCTGGGCGGCGGCCCGAATGTCTTCGGCCGCAACATGGCGGTCTTGCTCATGCTCAGCCTGTCGGCGATCCTCGCCGGACGCCGGAGGCGAACGCTGTGGCTGTTTGCCGCGGCGCTGGGCGCCGTGTTGGCCCTCCTCTCCGGTTCCCGGGGAGCGATCGTCGGCATGATGGTCGGGTCCTCCGCGCTCGTCTACGCCAAGCGCATCCCGGTCGGGCGCTTCGTGAAGATCGCGTTGGGGCTCGTCGTGTTCGGGTGGTTCGTCGCGACGTTCACCGACGTCGGTCAGTCCGCGCTGCACTCGTTCGAAGAGCGGTTCCTCGTGCTCACGCTCGAAGAGCGCCACGACGCGGGCCGCATGGACATCTACATCCACGCCTGGGAGATGGGCCTGGATGCGCCATTGGTCGGGCAGGGGCTCGCTGCGTTCGCCGCCGGTGGGTTTCACGTCTATCCCCACAACATCGCGCTCGAGGCGTTCTGCGAGGGAGGGCTCGTGGGCGTCGTGTTGCTCGCCGCGATGCTGGGTCCTCAGCTTTGGCGGGTCTTCGCGGCCAACGCAGACCTCTATTCGCGCGACCTTGCGGTGCTGATGGTGCTGCTGATGTCCGCCTCGTTCACGGGCGACTTCTACGACTCGCGCGGGGTCATGCTGGTCGCTCTTCTCGTCTCCATGCGTCGCCGGTGACGAATGGGTCCTCGGGTCCGAATCAGAGTCCGGCGAGTTCGCGCAGAGACGCCGCAAGCGCACCCACGCGGGTCACGCTGCGGGGGACGACGAGCACGGTGTCATCGCCGGCCAACGTGCCGAGGATGTCGGGGTGTCGCATCGAGTCGAGGTCGAAACCGACCGCCTGCGCCCGGCCGATGCGGGTCCGCAGCAGGAGCATGGATTCGTTGTGCATCACCTCCTGGACCATGTCGGCATCGAAGGCGGCGGTTGCCTCGGCGAGCAGGTGGTACGCAAACTCCCCGTCCACCCGTTGCCGACGCTGGGCGCCGAGGGACTTGAGATCCCGACTGATCGTGCTCTGCGT
>CAYGTG010000802.1:0-436 GCA_964352485.1 uncultured Nannocystaceae bacterium
GTCGATGGGGTGCTGCGATGAAGCTCTCCCCCAACGCGGCGTGCCCGTGCGCAAGCGGCCGCAAGCTCAAGAAGTGCTGCGCCGTGTTCCACCGGGGCCGGCCCGCGCCGCCGCTCCTGCTGATGCCCGCGCGCTTCACCGCCTACGCGCTGGGCAACGTCGACTTCCTCATTCGCACCACCCACCCCGGCGGCCCGCAGTGGCAAGAGGACCAAGCTGGGTGGAAGGCCGAGCTCAGGGCGTACTGCGCTTCCACGACCTTCGGCAGCCTTACGATCCTCGAGCACAGCATCGACCCGGGCGACGACGCGCGCGCACACGTCACGTTCCGGGCCGACCTCGAGCAGCGCGGAAGGCCGGTCGGTTTCACCGAACGCAGCCTCTTCCTGCGCGACAACGCCCGGTGGCGATATCACTCGGGCGAGCTGGTTTGACG
>CAYGTG010000802.1:446-4333 GCA_964352485.1 uncultured Nannocystaceae bacterium
CTGTACGTGTAGGCCCCGACGAGGCCGTAGTACGAGGTGACCGTGCCCGTGAGCGGGTCGACGCGGTGCGCCCCATCGCCGAACGCCACGGCCCAGACGTTCCCCGCGAAGTCGATGCTGACACCGTACGAGCCGGGCACGGGCCACTGCTGCTCGACCAGCAACGTCTCGCGGTTGACCCCACGGATGAAGCCACCGGACGCGGCCCACAGCAGGCCCCCGTCCGCTCCGTCCGCCATGCACCCAGCGCTGCCGATGCCGCTGGCGGTCGCCGCCCATGTATCGGTGGCGGGATCGTAGCGCTGAATCGTGCTGGCGCAGATCCAAACGTATCCGTCGACGTCGACCGTCATGCCGTACCCGCCGAGCGACGGAGGCGTCCACACCTGGGTGCTCATGTCCGCCATGTTCACCTTGACCAAGCGCGCGCCGCTGAGCTGACTCCCCCAGAAGTTGCCCTCGCTGTCGACCGCGGCGCCGTAGATGCCGTACTGATCGGGGTTCAAGCCGTCGATGGTGACCATGTCGACGACCGTTCCGTCGTCGCCGTCCATGAGGATGACATCGGCCTGCGCGACGCTGCCGTTGCGACCGGCGGTCCACAGCAGCTCGTTCTCCCACTCGCAGGTGACGTCGTTCCATTCGCCCTGCGCCCACGCAACGGGACGCTGCGTGGTGTAGCCGAAGGCCGTGTGCCAAGCGCGGCACTCTTCTTGATCCCACGGAAGCGCGGCGTTGTTCATCGACGTCTGAATGCCCGGGACTCCGTTGCTCTCCACGCAGTCCTCGATCGCGGCGTAGAACTTGGTGACCCCGCCCGAGCGGCTGGCCACCGCGACGTTGCCCGAGAGGCTGACCGAGGTGCGCGAGGGACTGCCGGCACCATCGGGACGCACTTGGAAACGGCCCACTTCGGTCACCGTTTCGGTGTCGATCTTGGTGATCGTGCCCTCGCTGCTGTTGGCAGCCCACAGGTACGAGAAGTCAGGACCATCGACCTTCTTGCCGCCCTTGCCGATACCGGGCTCACACGCCCCCTGTCCGGGGAGGTCAGGCTGAATGCCGAGGTCGAACTTCGGCGTATCGCCCTCGCCCGTCTCCTCAGATCCAGTGCTCGGCGAGCCCGCCGTCTGGTTGCCTCCGCCGGACTGGCTCCCATCGGCACCGCTTCCGTCGGCAGTCCCTTCGGCCCCCGTGCTCGGAACACCCTGCGTCAGGATCCCGCCGTCCTCTGCACCAGCGGTGTCCGCGGGCGGTTCGGCGCTCCCGCACGCGAGCAAAAGGCACGGCCACCCAAGCAGAGCAGCGCAACGAAGTCCCGAGCGTTTCCAATTCTTCACCATCCGAGCGTCCCCGCGCCATCGTACCGCAGCGTCGAGGGATCCACGATTCGTCCCCGCCGGCCTGGGAACGAATGAACCTACATCAGGAGCGCAGGAACTGCGCCGTGGGTTCAGCGCTTCATCTCGCCGGCCATCTTGGCCAGACGGCGGCGCAAACTCTCCAGCGTCTCGTTGAGCTGGTCGAGATGGTCGAGCACGTCCATGTCCGAGGCCAGCACTTGAACGTCCTTCCGACGCAGCCCCGGTGACTCGAGAGCATCGAGCGTTCGCGTCAAGTATCCCTCGATGCGGGTCATCGCGAGCGCCGTCTCACGGAGATCGTCGTCGAGGAACAGCATGAGGTTGCCGATGTTGCCCACCCCCCGCAGCGCAGCGTTCGGCGAATAGTCCTGGGTCGCCCGGTCCATCAGTCGATCCCGTGGGCGGGCGCGCCGGCCGCTAGAGCGCCGCTCACTCGGCTGTGGAGCGGAAGCAGCGACAACGGGCGAGACGAGCGCGGACATGACTTTGGCCTGACATGACCCCCCGCCGTGCTCCAAGTTTTCCGCAACCCTGGCCTTGCGCGCTCCAGTTATGTAGTCAACCTTACGTACTCGCCCCCCAACCGGTTGAGGGGCCCTTCCGCGCCATGCCTGGGCAAGCATGGGCGCGGTTTCGTTCATCGAAAAACCACCGACCCAGAACGACTCCGGCGAGACGAAACGTGGCGAACATTCCCGACGACAAGGTCCAAGAGGTCCGCGACAAGGTCGACATCATCGACCTCGTCGGTCGATATGTGGAGCTGCGCAAGGCCGGCCGGAACTTCAAGGGTCTGTGTCCCTTCCACCAGGAGAAGTCCCCCAGCTTCAACGTCAACCCCCAGCGCAAGGGCTACAAGTGCTTCGGTTGCGGCGCGGGCGGAGACGCGATTGGCTTCGTCATGGAAGTCGAGGGCAAGAGCTTTCCCGAAGCCGTGCGAAAGCTGGCCGAGCAGTACGGCGTACACCTTCCGGCCGACGCCATGAGAGGCGGCGGCAGCGGGCCGAGCCGCCACGAAAAGGACGCCGCGTACGCCGTCGCGCGCGCAGCCTGTGAGCTGTACGAGTCCCTGCTCGCCAACTCCGAGCAAGGCAGCGCGGGCCGGGCCTACCTCGAGCAGCGCGGGCTCACGCGCGAGCTCGCTGAGCGCTTTCGCCTGGGCTACGCGCCCGCCCCGGCCGAGGCCGGCTGGGACACGCTTTGTCTCCACATCAAGGGGCTGGGCCTGTCGATGGAGGCAGCCCAAGCGCTGGGATTGGTCGGCAAGAGCGAACGCACCGGAAACCTCTACGACAAATTCCGGGGCCGACTGATGTTCCCCATCATCCAGCCCGGAGCCGAGGTCATCGCCTTCTCCGGCCGAATCGTTCCGCCGCACGACGAGGATGACCGCGGGGGCAACCCGCCGCCCAAGTACGTCAACAGCTCCGAGTCACTGCTGTTCACCAAGAGCAAGCACCTGTTTGCGTTGGCCACCGCGCGCTCGGCCATCCGCGAGAAGAAGCGGGCCATTTTGGTCGAGGGCAACGTCGACGTGGCGAAGCTGCACCAGTGGGGCCATGAAGAGGCCGTGGCGCCGTTGGGCACCGCCTTGACCCCTGAGCAGTCTCGTTTGCTCGCGAGATTCGCCGAGCAGGTCATCATGTGTTTCGATGGGGACAAGGCAGGAAAGAAGGCCGCGTGGGCGGCCCTGCCCCAGCTCATCGATGCCGATCTCGACGTCCGAATGGTCCTCCTGCCTGAGGGCGAGGATCCCGACAGCATCGGCGAAGAGCGATTCAGCGCGTTGCTTCGCGGCGCTCGCCCTGCGCTGGAGGAGATGATGCTGCGGGTCGCCGCCAAAGCCGGGGACGCGGCACACGCGCGCGGAAAGGGGCTCGACAAGATGCTGCCGCTGATCGCGCGAGTTCAGAGCGAGAGCGCGCGGGAGCTGTTCGCTCACCGCGCTGCCGAGCTGTTCAAGATGCCCGTCGAACGCATCGAAAGCGCGCTCGTGGGCCTTCGCAGAAGCGGCAATCGACCGCAAAGCGCGCAAGAAAACTCTCGTCAGAAAGACTCGACTTCAGAGGCACATGTGCCACTATCCGCGGCCGTGCGCTCCCTCCCGCCGCTACCAGCGGGCCAGTCGAGGCTGGCCATGCTGTTGGTTGACGTGCCCCATTTGGCCACCGTCGCCGAGCGGGCCGGCGCGCTTGGGTGCATCACAGACGCACGTCTGGGACCGGTCGTCCAAGCCGTCATCGACGGCGCCAAGGAGGGGCGCGACCCCAGCCTCGAGGACCTGCTCGCCGCCGTCGAGCCAGCCGCGCATCAGCAGCTCTACGCCACCGTCTTCGCCGGTGAGTACAGAGGTTTGGCCGACCAGGGTGCCGACCCACAAGCCGTCCTGGGCTCGCTCGTACGCGCCTGCCGGGCCGACGAAGCCGACGCACGCATCGGCGACATCAAGGCCAAGATCAGCGAGGCCTTGCGGCAGGGCTTCCCCGAGACGGCGCCGTGCTCGTCGACCAAACCGACCGCGAG
>CAYGTG010000803.1:0-2860 GCA_964352485.1 uncultured Nannocystaceae bacterium
GTTCTGCACCTTGTCGAGGCTCCACCCGAACCGAGCCGAGGCGAGCTCGTAGAAGTAGCGGGAGTTCTGCGCGTGCTCCTCCGGGAGCATGCCCCCTTCGCCGGAGCAGATCCCCGTTCCCGAAGCTTCAGCGCCCTTGGACAAAGCGACCTTGGCCTCCTCACTCAGCGCCCCGAAGCTCATGTCGCTGACGAACAGCGGGATCTTCAGCTGCAGCGGCTTCTTGGCGTTGGGCCCGATCGTGAGTGCAGTGCCAACGGCGTCTTCATCAAGCTTCGGCTTACGGTGAAGCTGGGCCGTGAGGATCTGGATCGAGTCCCAGCGCGGAAGCTCGGTGAGCGGCACGCCCATCGACGACATCGGCCCGTGGTGTCCGGTCTTTTCGGGGCCCAGCACGGCGAGGCTGCGAATCCGCTTGTTGTAAGGCTCCTCGGGACCCCCGTGGTGGTCGTCGTACAGCCCCAGGTACGCCTCGCGGTCGTAGGCCTGCGGGTGCTCCTCGTGCCAGGCCGCGACTTCGCTCTCGTCGACAAGGACGGCGTCCTTGTCGGTGTCGATCCACGCCTCGAAACGATGGAGCGCTTCTTTGTTGTCGTAGGCACTCACCCCGGAGTCGAGCTGGTAGTCCCAGCCGTGAACTCCACACACCAGGTCGTTGCCTCGAACGCTGCCGTCAGACATCAGCGCCCCGCGGTGCAGGCAGCGTCCGAAGAGGACCGAAACGCGATCGTCGAAGCGCGTCACGACGAGATCGACGTTGGCGACCAGGGCGTAGGAAGGCGCTCGGTCTTCGAGTTCGGACCAGGTGGCAACTTGGACGGGTTTGTTGGGTGCGTGCGTCATGAACGTGGTCTCTCGGGCGGCCGGAGCATCTCACGGCAAAGTTGGGGTCTCGGTCAACTCCCGCCGCGATCTCCAAACGGGAGGCGGGTCGCGGGTGAGACGGGTCGGGCGACCGCGGGGTTACACCGCGACCGAAGCTGGTTGCTCATTCGCCCCCCACGACGGGCGCCGACGGACCTTGCGCAACCGCGATCGCGATGATTCGCAACGGCGCATCTGGTCCTCCGCCGAGGGACAGCGCGCCCTCGCCTCGTCCTGAGCCGACCCTACTTCGTGGACTTGACCGCAGGCACCCCCGAAGGCCCCGCCTCGCGATACTCCGCCAGCCGGTACTGAATCTTGCGCGGCGAGATGCCAAGGATCTCGGCGGCCTTGCGCGTCGAGCCTCGCACCAGCTCGAGCGTGCTGAGGATCGCGTACTTCTCGATGTCGGCCATCGAAGATCCCGGCATGCGCGGCGCATCGCCGCTGTCGCTTGGACTGTGGTGGAGGACCTCGCGAGGCAGGTGGCGCGGCTGGACCTCGCGCTCGTTGCACAACACGACGGCTCGCTCGACGCAGTGCTCAAGCTGACGGACATTGTCCTTCCAGTCGAAATGCTGCAACACGTGAAGGGTACGATCGCTGAACCCTCGGATGTGCTTCCCGCGCTGCTTGGCCTGCACCTGCAGAAAGTGCATGGCAAGCGCGGGAAGGTCTTCCCACCGCTGCCGAAGCGACGGCACCCGAAGCGTCACGACGTTGAGCCGGTAGTACAGCTCATCTCGAAACGTCTCGACTTGTTGGAGGTCCACGTCGCACGCGGTGACGATCCGAACGTCCGAGGTCTCGGTCTGGGATCCCCCCAGACGCTCGAAGACCCCCTCGTGGAGATACCGCAGCAGGCGATTTTGGGCCCCGCCGGGGAGACAGGACACGTCGTTGAGCAGCAGGGTCCCGCCGTTCGCCCTTGCGAGCGCACCATCGCGAGCTGACGTCGTGCCCGGCAGCGCCCCCGCCACGTGTCCAAAGATCTCCGCTTCGAGCACCGATGCGTCCAGGCCAGCGCAGTGCACGGTGACGAACGGGCCTGCGGCTCGCGATCCCCAGTCGTGCAGCGCACGGGCCACGAGCTGCTTGCCCGTGCCGTGGTCGCCGAGCACCAAAGCCGGCGCGTCGGAGTGGGCGACCTGGCGAATCAACGCAACCAGGTCGCGAGATGCTTTGGACGTGCCGATCCACTGCACGCCATCGCCGCCAGCCTCGCTCAGCTCGGACTTGAGCAACGAGTTCTCCTGCCGCAGCTGTTGATGCTTGAGAACCTTGCGAACGACGACCAACAGCTCGGGGAAGTGCACCGGCTTGGTCAGGTAGTCGTCCGCGCCTTGCTGCATGGCTTCGACCGCACTCTCGACCGAGCCGAACGCGGTCATCACGACGATGCCCACCACGTCGCCACGCTCGCGCAACTTCTTCATCAGCTCCAACCCATCGAGGCCGGGCATCTTCACGTCGGTGATGATCAGGTGGGGGCTCCATTCGTCCACCTGGCCGAGCGCCATGAAGCCATCGGCACCTGAGCGGACGACGAACCCCTCCTCGCGAAGCAGCTCGACGAGGGCGTTGCGAGCGGCAGCCTCATCATCCACGACCAGGATTCGAGTCTCTTCGGTGGGGACCTCCGTGCCAGACATGCGCTGGATTGGGCATATCCCGCAGTTCCCGCCGTCGCCGCGCAGTTTTTGCGTCGCGCATTCGACGCCGGAGGCGAGGTCCCCAAAAAGCAACTTGGCGAACGGCCCGTCTTCCCCGAAGTTGATCATGAGATGCCGGATTGGGACGCAATCTCGTGGCCGCTGGGCGGTGAGCCACGCATGCGCGAGACGAGCGCTGTGTTGCTCGAGCGGCTCGACGAGGACGCGGGGGTGCTCGGTTTCGAGCCCCGGGAGTACCGGCGCTGGGTCGAGGCCGCGGCCGCGGACGACTCGAGCGCCGGACGCTCCCGGGCGGCACTCGCCGACGCAGCACTCTGCGAAGT
>CAYGTG010000803.1:2870-4332 GCA_964352485.1 uncultured Nannocystaceae bacterium
GGTCTCGCGAGCGCGACGGCTCCACGCGCCGCTGCTCGAGTCGCTCTGCAGTTGGAACGATGCGGAGCTTCGCATCACAACCGAGGTGGCTCAGGCCCGCTTCGACGACCCCTCGTCCCAGCGAAACCGACTCGCAACGCTCGGCAAGGCCGCAGGGACGCTCGGGCACGAACTGCGCAACCCCATCGGCGTGGTCAAGTCTTCGATCTACCTGCTGCGGCGGCGGAACCAGGAAGACGAGAAGACGCGCCAACACATCGAGAAGATCGGACGGCAGGTGGACAACTGCCATCGCATCATTGAGGACCTCATGCACCTGGCTCGAAACGTGCCGGCACGCCTCGAGTCGCTCGACGTGCACGAGGCGTTCTGTCTCGCACTCAAGGAGACCATGCTGCCCGCCGGCGTGACCGCCCACGTCGAAGCGCCCGCGGGGCTTCGGGTCGACGCCAACCCGGGGCTCCTCCAGCGAGCGCTGGTGAACTTGCTGCGAAACGCCAACACCGCGATGCAGGGCGAGGGCACGATTCAGTTGGGCGTCACCCCGTCCGACGACGAGCTCGTGCTGTGGGTTCGAGATCATGGGCCAGGCTTCGAAGCGCAACTTCTGCGTGATGCGTTCGACCCGCTGTCGACGACGTCGGGGATCGGGCTTGGGCTGGCGCTCGTCGACAGCATCGCGCAGCGCCACGGAGGACGAGCGTCGGCCGAAAACGTCCCCGAAGGAGGCGCCCGCGTCGGGGTGCACCTCCCCCGCGCCCGCTCCGCTGATTCCTAGCGGCACGGTTTTTCGCTTTGAGCCTTCCCTGCGAACGGAGCGCAGCGCACACTCCACACAATGCGGCTTTCGGGTGCACGCATCATCGTCATCGACGACCACGCCGACCTGGTCGAGAACCTCCAAGAGATCCTTGAGAGTGAGGGCGCGATCGTGCGGACGGCCGACAGCGCGGAGCTCGGTCTCGAACTGGCCAAGGCCGGATTCGACATCGCGCTCCTCGATGTTCAGCTACCCGACGCCCGCGGCCCCAAGATCATCCCCCAGCTCAAGACAGGGGACGGCCTCCAAGAGGTTCTGCTGGTCACCGGAAACGCTTCGATTCACGACGCGGCCGAGGCCGTGAAGTCCGACGCGTTCGCATACATCCTCAAGCCTTTCGATCCCGAGGACCTGATCTCCAACGTCGAGCGTGCACGCAGACAGGTCGACCTGCGTCGGCGTGCGGCGTCCCTTCAGTCCCGACTGGGGCGCAGCGAAGAAGCGCTGCGCACGATGGTCGACACCGTGCAGGCCCTCCTGCTCGTGCTCGATGGAGACCTCCGCGTCGTGCAGGCCAACCCCGCCGTCGCAGCGGCAACCGGGCTGCAAAGCGACGATCTTCAGGGCGCCGACTGGCTCGAGACCTGCGTTCCTCCGCGGGCCCGTGCCACGGCTCGAGAGGCGTTCGCCTCGACCCATGAC
>CAYGTG010000804.1:0-4331 GCA_964352485.1 uncultured Nannocystaceae bacterium
CGGTGACACCACCGCGGGTGAGGACGCCTGCAGCGGTGGCTCCACCGCGGTCGAGACGAGCACGACCACCACGGGCGAGTCGAGTACCGGCGGTGACGACAGCACTGCGCTGCACGTGGCGGAGTTCGGGCAAGACTCCAACCCCGGCACGCCGGACGAACCCATGCGCACCCTTCAGTGGGCGCTCGGCCAGGCGGACATGAACCCGGAGATCGACACCGTCCGGGTCGCCGGCGGAGTCTACGAGGCCGACGTCGCAAACGATGCAAGCATCGTGATGATCGAGGGCGTGTCGATGCTCGGCGGATGGAACGAGGACTTCGAAGCTCGCGACCCGCAGGCGTGGCCGTCTCACATCGTCGACAGCTCCGCCGTCGCGCCACCGAGCACCGCGGAGAACGACCCCGCGTACGTCGTCGTCGTGCCCGAGGAGGTCACCGAGGACACAGTGTTCGACGGCTTCCGGGTCGAGATTGGTCGCGGTCAGCATCGCGCCGGAGTGCAGGTCGAGGGGAACGCCACCATCTCGGGCAACACCTTCGGCCGAGGCACCGACTCCAACGCGGTGGTCGCGACCGCAGTGTTCGTGCGCAATGGCGACCCGCGGATCTCGGGTAACCGCATCGAGCTTGACTACGCCGACACGACCAGCCAGCTGCGCGGCATCACAGTCCTGGGCGGTGACCCCATGATTGCGAACAACGTGATCAGCCTCAGCGGAGCCACCTATGCCCACCACGGCATCAACTTGAGCAACGCCTCACCGTACATCATCGGCAACAGCATCGAAGTCCACGACGGCACCAACGTGTATCTGATCCGGTTGTTCGCGGGGTCCCAGCCACGCATCGACAACAACGTGCTGCAGGTCAGCACCGGCTCGAGCATCTGCATTGCCTCGCTCAGCTCCACCGCGGTCCCCCTCGGCCTGCGCAACAACCTACTGCAGTGCCCGTACGCAACCTGGGGCAACGGAACGTCCTCGGTCGGACAGTGGGAGACCATTGCCCAGGTCCACGCCGGCGTCGCGAACGCGTCGGGTAACGTGAAGCTCGCCGGACCACTGCTCAGCCACACCGATGGCCTCCTGCTCGACGGCGACACGCCCTGCTCGGTGGCTCGGGGCGGGCTCGACCTGACCGACGAGCTGGTCCACGACGTCGGCGGGCAGGCTCGGACCGCACCCTTGAGCATGGGCGCGCACGAGTGGGACGGCGGCTGCCAATGAACACGACGACCTTTCGAACCCTTTTGGACCGAAGTGCTCAGCCCAGAGGTGGTCGTCGGCGGTTGGGAAGGGCCCATCATCGGTTTGCTTCACGTCTCCCGTCGACGACCCATGCGGCAGCGTGCTGTGCCGAGTACACCGAGCCCTGCATCCATCCCGGCCACGGCGAGATGTTGTCGCCGGCGAGGATGACCCGGGACGTGGGTGTGTTGAGGGCAGGCAAGAATCGGGTGAGTTGTCCGGGCCGCTGTGCCGGCCAGGCAGCCGACCATCGGTGATCGACGATGCGCTCGTGCGGCGGCAACCCGGGAAATGCTCGCTGCAGCTGCTCGTTGCACCACCGCGCGCGGTCGTCCTTGGAGGAGGCGGCGAGGCGGTCGGCGAGGTCGCCCGTGACGTAGAAGCTCGACACCCCGCGATCGGCGTCGACCTCAGGGCGCGTCACGTCCCAGATCTCCATCATGTCATCGTCGGCGATCGCCTTTCCCGACCACCCTCGTTCCAGCCACGGACGGCCGTCGAAGATGGCCGCGATCCGAAGCACGCGGACGTGCTCGATCTCGGCGGACGCCTCGCGCCATCGCGGCGGCGCCGGGTCGAGCTCGATCGTCCGAAGGGCGCTGAGCGGGACGGCGAGGACGACTGCATCGGCCCGCAACTCGTGCGAACCAGCGGGCGTTTGCAGCTCGATCTGCGCGCCCCCTTGGTCGTGGCGAACACGCCGGACGCGATGCTCGTATGAGACCATCTCATGCGTCCGCTCGAGCAGCGCGTCGATCAGCTGCTCGTTGCCGCCGTCGAACCACCACTTCGAGGAGAAATCGTTTCCCCAGCTGAAGCGCAGCGATTGCAGCGCGGCCAACGGCTCGGCCCACCCGACCAGCTGCCCGAGTTCGAGGAGCTCAATCGCCCCCCGGCTGCCTCCGTTGCGCTCGATCAGCTGCCGCCGCGTGAGTGCGTCGAGACGACGAAGCTCCGGCCCTGGCCAACCCGGCTCCTGGGGATCCCCGATTTCGTCGACGGATGTGCCGATATACTTGGCTGCGAGTTCGCCGGGGCTTGAGCCCTGCTCGGCCTCATCGAGCGGTAGCGGCCAGGCCAATGGAACGCCCTCGAACCGGTGGCCGCCCACGCGATACACCGTCGTCGTGTCGGCTGGGGGCTCGGGGCGCGAGCTCCGGCCCACGTTCAGTTCCTCGGCCAAGGCCAGCAGGTCGGCGTGGTTGCCCAGAGCTCGCGTAGCGCCGAACTCGATGGCCAACCCGTCGGCCCGGTGTGTCCTCACCCGCCCCCCGGCTCGCTCACTGCCCTCGAACACACGAACCTCGTAGCCTCGCTGCTGGAGTCGGTGCGCGACGAGGAGTCCGGTCAGGCCCGCACCCACGACTGCGACCTGCACCGAGGCGCCGCCGGTGCGGGGCGTGCTCGGGGCTGCCGGAGCCGGCCTCCGTCCATGCCCGGCTGTACAGCTGAGCACGGAGCCCGCAGCGGCCGCAGCTCCGCAGTGTTCCAGGAATCGACGACGCTTCACGACGCCAACGTACACGGAGGACCCGGGCTTGCAGCCGCTCGCGTCCAACGGCGGCGTGAGCGAAACCCACATCCCCAGCCAGGAGTTCTTTGGGGTGGCCAACTGCTACCTCGCCGAGGACCAACAACAAGATCCGCGTCCATCCAGCGACTGCGACATTGGCTCAGTCCAACAGTAGCCAATCCTGTGGCGCGGGAGCATCGCGGCAGACTTGACCGACTCGGCTCGATCTGTGGCTTCGACCGAGCGGGTGTCCCCGTCGGCGGCCAGCTTGCGATGTTTGGCTGCGGCGAGGCCTCCACGTCCTCGACGGCGCGAGCGAGAAGACGCATGAGCTCGGGTTGGTGTGCGGTGTTTTCTGCGCGAGAAGACGGCGGTCCTTGATGACGGAGTTCCGGGCGCTGCGCGTGGAAACGGGTCGATGACACGGGGCGTACGAGCTTCGCATCGAGTTCGTTCTCGGCCGCAGGGACATCCGTACCAGGCTTCAGGGCGCGACGAATCGCCTGTTACAGTCCGCAGCGGTGCACCCCAGTGATCCCACCGGCGACGATGCGACGCTCCCGCCGGAGACAGGATGGACGCGGAACTCAGCCGTCAGCGATGTCGGACTGGGCCGCGGATCGGCCGTCGGCCGCTACGTCGTGCTCAGCGAGCTGGGCCGGGGTGGAATGGGCGCCGTGTACGAGGCATTCGATCCCGACTTGGAGCGCGTCGTTGCTTTGAAGCTCCTGCAGCGGAGCGAGGTGTCCACCGCTGGAGAGCTGGCGAGTGATGGCGCGCGGATGCTGCAAGAGGCCCGGGCGATGGCCAAGCTGCGGCATCCGAACGTCATCACAGTCTACGACGTGGGGGTGCTCGAAGGCTCTGTCTTTGTGGCGATGGAGCTGATCCGCGGCCAGACGCTGGCCGCCTGGCTCGCGGCACAGAGCCGCAGCCAGGCCGAGGTTCTCGAGGTCTATCGCGACGCTGGGGCCGGGCTTGCTGCTGCGCACGACGCTGGAGTCGTGCACCGCGACTTCAAGCCCGACAATGTCCTGGTCAGCAACGATGGGCGCGTCGTGGTGCTCGATTTTGGCCTGGCCGCGCATGCACAGGACGAGGCCGGGTCGGCTCCGGCCGACCACGACTCCGACAGCAACGAGGACGCCGTGGTGCTGCCGCCTGGCGTGGCTCCGTCGATCAGCGGCAGCTCGCTTGCGCGCCTCACGGCGACCGGGAGTGTGATGGGGACGCCGGCATACATGGCACCCGAGCAATACGGGGGCCGCAGCACCGACCCCCGTGGGGATCAGTTCTCGTTTTGCGTTGCCTTGTACGAGGCGCTCGTAGGCAAGCGACCGTTCTCTGGCGACACGTTGATCGAGCTCGCCGCAGCAGTCTGTGAGGGCCGACAGGACGAGCTCCCCCCGGAGGCGAAGTTGCCCGGCTGGGTCGCCGCGCCGCTGCAACGCGGGCTGAGGCTCCGGCCCGAAGAGCGATGGCCCGACATGCGGGCACTTCTGCAGCAGCTCGGCCGAAACCCTCGTCGTCGTCGGCAGCTCTTCGCTGCGGGCGGGGCTTTGGTGCTGG